>DASZWQ010000077.1 GCA_035546535.1 Pirellulales bacterium
CCAATCGGCGGTTCATGCGCGCGATGTGCAAGCCGAGCAGCAGTCGCGCCGCGAGCTGCACCAGAACCTGGTCGCGCGCGAGCGGCAGATCGACAAGCAATTGACGCACGCCAACGACCTGGCCGCCCGCGGCCAGTACCGCGCGGCCGAGGAAGCCGCCGGCGCGCTGGCCAACGGCAACTCGACCATCGTCGGAACGGCAGCACCGTTAGAAGCGCAATTGAAGGTCAATGCGGTCGAGATGCAGGCCCTGGCCGCGCGACGTCAGCGGCACCTGGAGGAAGAATTCCTCAATCAGGATCGGCAGCGGGGCGTCGACTCCGACGGTCAGCCGATCGCGTATCCGTCCGTCGATAAGTGGCGTCAATTGTCAGAGCGCCGCCGCGAATGGCGCGAGAATGCCAGCATGTACCGCCCCAGCGCCGGAGAAAAGCGCATCAACCAGGCCCTGCAAACCGTAACGAGCGTCGATTTCAAGGAAATGCCGCTGGCGGACGTGCTCGATTATCTCAAGCACAAGTTCCACATCGAAATCCAGCTCGACAACAAGGGCTTGACCGACGAGAACATCGGACCGTCGGTTCCGATCACGAGGAACCTGAATAACATCAAGTTACGGTCGATTCTGCGATTGATCTTGCGCGATCTGAACCTGGCCTACGTCGTGAAAGACGACGTGCTTTTGATCACGTCGATCGAAGCGGCCGACTCGATGACCACCGTGCGTGTCTACGACGTCGGCGACCTGGTAACGCCAATCCCGACGCCCGGCTTCTTTTGAACTTCACCGAAGGCGTTGCGCGTTCCGTAGCCGCATCTGCGTTGACCGAACGCGCGCCGGATTCTTTGATTCGCGCCTCGTTCGGCTACGAACGCCGCAGCCCTCACCCTGCCCTCTCATTCCTCACTCAATTTTCCGAAAGTGCAGCCGGAGGGAGAGGGGTTACGGATACGAGTATCGCGCGGTCTCAGCGCGCGCGGGGGAATTCGACCAGCACTTTTTGCGCGCCGTCTTTGCGGTCGCGGAACGTGTCGAAGGCCGTCTGGATTTCTTTAAGCGGAAAGCGATGCGTCACGAGCGCCGACAGGTCGATCCGCCCTTCGCCGATCCAGCGCATGGCCAGCGGAAAATCGCGCGTGAAGTCGGGATCGACACTCGTGTGGACCGTGATGTTCTTGTAGAACAGGTCCTTCCAGCGCAAGGCATCGATCGTCTCGGGCGGAACACCGAACGACAGAATCCGCCCGTACTTCGCGCACAGATCGATGCAGACGTCGAGCGCCTGATCTTCGTGTCCGACGGCCTCGATCACGACGTCGGGCAGCGTGCCGCCGGTGATCTTCCGTACCGCTTCGACCGGGTCCTCGCGGCTGCTGTCGACGACGGCCGTGGCGCCCATCTTCTCGCTCAATGCCAGGCGCGACGCGATCTTGTCGATGCCGATGATTTCGCGAGCGCCCAGGTTGCGCAAGCTGGCGTTGAACAGCTGCCCGATCGGCCCCTGACCGACAATCGCGACGTCCTTGTCGAGCAAGCTGGGCAATTTCTTGAGCGCGAAGATCACGGTTCCCAGCGGCTGGGCGAGGAGAGCTTGTTCGGGCGGGCGTCGCGTGTCGAGCGGGATCGCGCGCTCTTCGCTCACCGCATAGCGCTCGAACAAGCCATGCTGGCGCACCGGCACGGCCAATACGCGGTCGCCCGGGCGAAAGCGCTGGCCCGACGTGGCGATAACCGTTCCCACCATCTCGTGCAGCGAATAGCCTATCGGCTGCGGATACTTGGTGTGCGGCGAATCGAAATAGGGCAAATCCGAACCGCACAGGCAGGACAAGTGCGGCTCAAACAGAATCTGCCCCGGCGGCGACGATTTATCGAGCACCGGCTCGGGAATCTCGACAAGTTCGATCTTCCGTCGGGCGAGAATATGTCCGGCGAGCAAGGCTGTCTCCTCTCTAGACTTTCAACGAGCAATTCAAGGTATCAGCATACGCGTCAGTTAAGATAGGACAAGAAGGTCCCTGGTAACCCGCCGCGCCCCCCAAGCTGACACCCCGCATTCCAGAATCCGCCATGCCTGACAAGCCGCCGACCAAAGAGCGTCCGCGCGATCTCGACCCCTGGCATATGCGCCGCGCCCTGCACCTGGCCGCCAAGGGACGCGGACTGGTCGAGCCGAATCCGCTGGTCGGTTGTGTCATCGCCCGCGGCGCCGAAATCATTGGCGAGGGCTTTCACGCTCGCTTCGGCGGCCCGCATGCCGAGGTGAACGCGCTGGCCGTGGCCGGCGCGCGCGCGGCCGGCGCGGCGATGTACGTCACGCTCGAACCGTGCTGCCATCACGGCAAAACGCCCCCCTGCACCGAGGCGATCCTGGCGGCCGGGATTCGCGAAGTGGTCGTCGCCCAGGAAGATCCTTTCCCGCAGGTCTCGGGCGGCGGCATCGCCGCGCTGCGCGCGGCGGGTGTCGACGTCACGGTCGGCGTCCTGACGGCTGAAGCCGAGCGCCTCAACGCGCCGTATCTGAAGCTCGTCCGACAAGGCCGGCCCTGGGTCATCGCCAAATGGGCCATGACGCTCGATGGGCATACCGCCACGCACAGCGGCGCCAGTCGGTGGATATCGAACGAAACCTCACGCGCGAAAGTCCATGAGCTGCGCGGCCGTGTCGATGCGATCATGGTCGGCAGCGGCACCGTGGCCGCCGATGATCCCTTACTCACGGCGCGGCCTGCCGGACCGCGCGTCGCGACGCGCATCGTCTTTGGTAGGCAGTCGATGCTCCGCCTCGATAGCCAACTGGTGCGCACCGCGGCGGATGCCCCCGTGCTGTTCGCCACGATTCACGAAGCGCCAGCCGTGCAGGTCGAGCAAATGCGCAATGCCGGCTGTGAGGTCTTTCTGTGTCCTGGCTCGACGCCGCGCGAACGGGCCGACGCGCTCTTCGCCGAACTCGGGCGTCGGCGCATGACCAACGTGCTGGTCGAGGGGGGCGCGGGCTTGCTGGGCTCACTCTTCGACGCGGGGTTCATCGACGAAGTCCATGCTTTCGTGGCGCCTAAAATCTTCGGGGGCGGACCCGCAGGTGTCGACGGCACGGGAGTCGCCGATCCTGCATCTGCCTGGTCCCTCGACGATCCCACAATCGAAACGCTGGCCGGCGATGTTTACGTGCATGGCCCTGTACGGCGAGAGGCCCGGGCACGGAGCCGCGGTTGACCGGGGCGGGTGTGCGGCGCGCGGCTGACGATTATCCTATTAAGTGCCGCACCCCGGGGCGACTCGTCCACCGCGTGCATCCCTCCTTTGTCCTCCTGCCGAGAGTTATCGCGATGCCCTTTCCTCGTCGGAACGAATCCTTGAATCAATCCGCCGGCATGCTTATTTGCCTGTGGCGAAAAAGCATGGCACGAGGCTTTTGCGTCGTGGCCCTCTGCGCGCTCGTCGCGCTGTCATGGATGGCATTTCAGAACCGTGTCACCGCCGCAGATGCGCCGGCTGCGATCGACGACGAAGATTTCTCGGCCGAGCTGCCGCGTATCCCGCCGGTCGAGCCGCGCGACGCCGAAGCCACGTTCGTCGCGGCGCCCGGCTTTCGCGTCGAGCAGGTGGCGGCCGAGCCTTTGGTCGACGATCCGATCGCGATGGCCTTCGACGAAAACGGCCGACTGTACGTCGTCGAAATGCAGGACTATTCCGAGGATGCCGAGGGACGGCTTGGCAAGATTCACTTGCTCGCCGACACCGATGGCGATGGCCACTTCGACACGAGCAGCGTCTTTGCCGAAAACCTCTCGTGGCCAACGGCCGTGATCTGCTACGACGGCGGCATCTTTGTCGGCGCCGCGCCCGACATTCTTTATTGCAAGGATAACGACGGCGACGGGCGGGCCGACGTCACGCAACGCGTGTTCACCGGGTTCGGCCGCGGCAACGTGCAGGGATTGCTCAACAGCTTCGCCTGGGGGCTCGATAATCGCATCCACGGCGCCACGAGTAGCGCCGGCGCCGCCGTGCGCCGCGCCGATGATGAAAAAGCCCGGCCCGTGAACCTCTCGGGGCGCGATTTTGCCTTCGATCCACGCACGCTCGTGCTGACCCCCACCAGCGGCGGTGGGCAATACGGCATGAGCTTCGACGCCTGGGGGCGAAAGTTCGTCTGCTCGAATAGCGATCACATTCAACTGGTGATGTTCGAGGATCGGTACGTGGCGCGGAACCCTTACCTGGCAGCGCCAAGCCCACGGGTGAGTATCGCGGCCGACGGCCCCGCAGCGGAAATCTATCGCGCGAGCCCGGTGGAACCGTGGCGCGTGGTCCGCACGCGGCTGCGCGTAGCAGGCAAGGTGCCGGGCCCCATCGAAGGGGGCGGGCGCGCGAGCGGTTATTTCACGGGCGCCACCGGCATCACGATCTATCGCGGCGATGCGTGGCCTGCCGATGCCCAAGGACTGGCGATCGTCGGCGACGCCTGCACGAATCTCGTGCATCGCAAGCGGCTGGAGCCGAATGGGCTGGAGCTCGTCGCGCGGCGGATCGACGCTGAGAGCGAATTCGTGGCTTCGCGCGACATCTGGTTCCGGCCTGTGCAGTTCGCCAATGCGCCGGACGGGACGCTGTACATCGCGGACATGTATCGCGAAGTGATCGAGCATCCGCTGTCGCTACCGCCGGTGATCAAGCGGCATCTCGATTTGACGAGCGGGCGCGATCGGGGGCGGATCTATCGCATCGTGCCCGATGGATATATCCAACGGGCGCTGCCTCGGTTGGGGCAGGCCTCGACCGAGGAGCTGGTGGCGACGCTTGCGCACAAAAATGCGTGGCACCGCGAGACAGCGGCGCGGCTGTTGTATCAGCGTCGCGATCGAAAGGCTGTCGCAGCGCTGGTGAAGCTGGCCATGACCAGCGATTTGCCCGAGGGGCGGATGCACGCGCTCTACGCGCTTGCGGGGCTCGACGCTCTGACCGCCGACGTGGTGCTGGCCGTGCTCGGGGACGCCGACCCACGCGTGCGCGCGCATGCGGTGCGTCTGGCCGAGGGAGTCGCCAGAAGCGCGGACAACGACGTGGTGCCGATGCGCGAGAAGCTGTTGCAGCTCGCTCAGAGCGAAACCGACCTGCACGTCGTTTATCAGCTTCTTTTCAGCCTGGGCGAGCTGCCACCCAATGCGGCCCGGGACAAGGCGCTCGCAACGTTGGCGCGGCGCGATCCGGCCGATCGCTGGATGCGACTGGCGCTGGTCAGCTCGTTGGCCGCGGGCGTCGCCGACGTGTTTCAGCAATTGGCCGCCGACGAGAGTTTTCGCCGCCAGGAGGCGGGGCAAGTCCTGCTGACCACACTCGCTCAGCAGGCGGGCTCGGCCGGGCGAAACGAAGACCTGGCCGCCGTGATCGCCGCCGTCGAGGCGCTACCCGAGGCCGACCGGGCGTTGACCGGCCGACTGGTGCGCGGCCTGAGCGAAGGGGCCGCGCGGCAAGGCGGGTCGCTCGAACGGATCCTGGCGGGCCGCGGCGGCAAAAGAACCCGTGAGGTGCTGGCCAACCTGGTGATCGACGCGCAGGCTACGGCGCGCGACAACGATCAATCGCCCGCCGCGCGCGTGCCGGCCATCCAGATGCTGGCACTGGGCGCGCCGGCCGATGCACTGCCGATCTTGACGGCGCTTGTCGATAGTCGGCAGCCGCAGGAGGTGCAACTGGCAGCTTTGACGGCGCTAGGACGGATCGATGATCCGGCGGTGAGCAAGATCATTCTCGACGCCTGGCCCACGTTGAGCCCCCGCTTGCGATCACAGGCCGCCGAGGCGCTCTTGGCCCGTGCGGCGCGGGTGCCGGCGCTTCTCGATGCTATCGAAGGCGGACAATTCAAAGCGTCGGACCTGGAACCGGCGCGCGTGCAACAATTGCTCGCCCAACCCGATGCGGCGGTACGCGCCCGGGCCACGGCTCTCTTGGGCACCGCCAAATCGGGTAAGCGGCAGGAAGTGGTCGAGGCCTATCGACCCGCACTGTCGATTTCCGGCGATCCGGCGGCGGGCAAGCGGCACTTTCAAAAAGTGTGCGCCGCATGTCATCGCGTGGAAGGCATCGGCTACGAGATCGGCGCGAACCTGGCAGCGATGAAGAATCGCGGCCCCGAGGCGATCCTGGTGAACCTGCTCGATCCGAATCGCGAGGTAAACCCGCAATTCATTAATTACACCCTGACGACCGGCGACGGTCGCATTCTGACCGGCATGATCGACGCCGAAACCGCGACCAGCGTAACGCTGAAACGGGGCGAGAATGCGACGGACACCGTGCTGCGCGTGAATATCGACGAGCTCTCGGCGACGGGGCAATCGCTGATGCCCGAGGGTTTGGAGCAGCAGCTCGATCGGCAAGCGGTGGCGGATTTGATTGCCTATTTGATGTCGTTGCCGTAGGTAGTCGTGCAAGGCGCAGCGATGAGCGTATGACGCGGAAATTGTCACACGACGGTAGGGGAGCGTGCGATGCAACTAGCGAAGATGAAGCTGCTGACCATCATCGCGGAAGAAATCCTCAAGGACCGCCTGGTGAAGAAAGTGCAGGAACTAGGCGCGACGGGTGCCAGCTTTCATCGCACGCAGGGCGTCGGCGCGCGCAATGCCCGGCATAACGACATGTTCGGCGAGAACGTGCAGATGAAGGTGGTGTGCAGCGCCGCGGTGGCCGAACAGATCATGCAGTACATGGCCGACAACTATTTCGCGCATTACGCGATCGTTGCCTGGACGAGTGATGTCGAAGTGATGCGTGGCGATGAGTATGTGAAGGCTGTTTAAGGAGTGTAGACGGGACGGCCGCACCACAAAGGGCGGAAAGGAATGCGTCCGCAGATTACACGGATTTCGCCGATAGACGGATGGCGACGCACTCTCTCTTAGAAATCTGCGGATGACTTTGTGTTTCGCCCGAGCTTCGCATCGACGCTGTAGGGTGCCCTGCGGGCACCAGAATCCGCGTTCACATCCGGGTGCCCCATAGCGCACCCTACGAGATGAGCTTATCCACCACGCGGCCGTGCACGTCGGTCAGGCGGAAATCGCGCCCTTGGAAGCGATACGTCAGGCGCGTATGGTCGAAGCCCAATTGATGCAGGATCGTGGCGTGCAGGTCGTGAACGTGGATCACGTCCTCGACGGCGTTGAAGCCGAAATCATCCGTGGCGCCGACCGTTGTGCCCGGCTTGAACCCGCCGCCGGCCAGCCACATGGTGAAGGCGTTCGGATGGTGGTCGCGTCCGTCGTCGCCGCCTTGCACCATCGGCGTGCGGCCGAACTCGCCACCCCAGATGACGATCGTCTCGTCCAATAGCCCGCGCTGCTTGAGATCCGCCACCAATGCCGCGCACGCCTGATCGGTGTCTTTGCA
Organism: Pirellulales bacterium; assembly: GCA_035546535.1. Taxonomy (NCBI): domain Bacteria; kingdom Pseudomonadati; phylum Planctomycetota; class Planctomycetia; order Pirellulales; species Pirellulales bacterium. Next base: position 7,397 of record DASZWQ010000077.1, read on the forward strand.
ATTCTTCTGCAGGTCGGCCTTCAGATTGCCGTGCTGATCCCACGCCTCGTGGAATAACTGCACGAAGCGGACGCCGCGTTCGATCATGCGCCGCGCCAAGAGGCAGTTGTTGGCGAACGACGGCTTGCCCGGCTCGGCGCCGTACATGGCCAAGGTCTGGGCCGATTCTTGCGACAGGTCCATCAGCTCGGGGGCGCTTGTCTGCATGCGATAGGCCATCTCGAACGAGTTGATGCGCGTGGCGATTTCCGGGTCGCCGATCGCTTCGAGCCGGCGGTGATTCAAGTTCGCCAGCGTGTCGAGCGAATCGCGCTGCATCTGCCGGTCGACGCCGGCCGGATTCGAGAGATACAACACCGGCTCGCCGCTGGTGCGGAAGGCCACGCCTTGATAGACGGTGGGCAAAAAGCCGGAGCCCCAGTTCGAATTGCCGCCGCTGGGTCCCTTCTTGCCCGAGTTCATCACGACAAAGCCGGGCAGATTCTGCGATTCGGCCCCCAGGCCGTATACAGTCCACGCGCCCATGCTGGGCCGGCCGAACTGCTGGCTGCCGGTGTTCATCATGATCTGGCCCGGCGCGTGATTGAACGCGTCGGTCACCAGCGAGCGGACGATCGTTACGTCGTCAACGATGCCGGCCAGGTGCGGCAGCAGCTCGCCGATCTCGGCGCCGCACCGCCCATGTCGGGCGAACTTGAAGCGCGGCCCCAACAGCTTCGAGTTCGGATTGATGAACGCGGCGCGATAATTCTTGATCAGCTCGGCCGGCGGCAACTGACCGTCGAACCTGGCCAGCTCCGGCTTGTTGTCGAAGAGTTCCAAGTGGCTCGGCGCGCCCGCCATGAACAGAAAGATCACGCGCTTGGCCTTGGCCGGATGATGCGGCGGACGCGGGGCAAGCGGGTCGGCCGGTTGGCCCGCGGACGTTGCAGCGGCGCGGGCCGTGTCGTCGCCGAGAAGCTGCGCCAAAGCCATCGCCCCCAGGCCAATGCCGCAATCGCGCATGAACCAGCGACGGGCCAGCAGCCGGCCGCGGTCGGAGGTTGGTGCGTTCGCACGGGTGGGCAAGCCACCAGGGACACCCGAGCGGTCGGCGGTTGGTGCGTTCGCACGGGTGGACGAGCCACCAGCGGCACCCGATTGCTTTGCGGTAAGCCGGCCCCTCACCCTGCTTTCTCCCGGAAGGGGAGAGGGTTTTGTCTTGCTGGCGATATTTCTATTCATGGCCGAATTCCTGTTGTTCGGTCCTTTATTCTTTCGTGATCGTTTCGTCGAGGTTCAACAGCACCCGCGACACCGCGGTCCAGGCGGCCAGCTCGGTGGGCGTGGCGCCGCCGGGTATTTTGTCCGGCGTCAGGGCTTCATCACTTGAGAGCCCACTGATCTGCCGCGCGTCGACCCAACCGGCGGCGATGCGTTCCTTCTGCGCGACGTAAAACCGCGCGAGCTCGGCCAGCTCTTCGGCCGCCGGAGGGCGTGCCACGCACAAACGGAACGCGTACTCCAGTCGTGCGCCGTCCGAAGCTTTCGCTTCGCTCAGCGTGCGGCGGGCGAGTGCCTGGGCACATTCGACCGCCACCGGCTCGTTCAAACCCACAAGTGCCTGCAAAGGCGTGTTCGAGCGCACGCGGCGCACGCACGAGAAGTCTCCGTTGGGCCCGTCGAACGTCTGCAGCGCCGGATACGGAAGCGAGCGATAGCGGAACGTGTACAACGCCCGGCGGTAGCGATCCGCGCCCGTGGAGGTGGGCCAGGTTTTTGGGCCGTAACTGACCGGCGGCAACAGCATGAACTCCGGCAGCGGCGGAAAGACGCTCGGCCCGCCCACTCGATCGTCGAGCAAGCCGCTGGCCGCGAGCGCCACGTCGCGCACCACTTCGGCCTCGACACGCAACCGCGCCCCACGCGCGAGCAGCCGGTTGTACGGATCGCGCGTCGCGAGATCAGGCGAGACGCGCGACGATTGCCGGTAAGTCGCCGACGTGACGATCAACCGATGCAGCTGCTTCAAGCTCCAGCCACGCTCCATGAAATCGACGGCCAGCCAATCCAAGAGCGCCGGATGCGAAGGGGCTTCGCTCTGCGTGCCCAGGTCCTCGCTCGTCGCCACCAGGCCGGTGCCGAAATAGGCTTGCCACACCCGGTTCACCAACGACCGAGCCGTGGTTGGCGAACGACGATCGGCCAGCCAGCGGGCGAACGACAGCCGCGTGGGCTGTTCATCGGCGAGCGGATGCAGGAACGACGGCACGCCCGGCGCGACCACGCGATCCGGCTTGAGGAAATCGCCGCGTTTCAGGACGTGCGTCTGGCGCGGCACGCTGCGCGGCAGCATCGCCAATTGCGACGCGCCGGCCGGATGCGTTTGCCACAGGGCCTCGATGCGGGCGTTCTCGTCCTGCCATTCGGCCACGGTCGTGCGCCAGTAGCCGAAGATTGCGTCCTGCTGCCGCGGCGTGCGCTCAGCCGCCGGGACCTTCAAGATCTCGCGCACGGCGGCGGGAAGCGGGTCGGCCGTGGCTTCGTTGGCCGCCGTGACCGAGAATCGGAAGCGCCCCAAGTTGTAATTCTGGTTGTCGTCGCTGTTCCAGCCGCCATGGTTTTCGACGAGCGAGATCGTGAGGATTGTGCCACCGTCGTAAGCGATCGGCTTTTCGGCCCTGAAGACGGCCTTGCGCGGTTGATTGCGCCGGCCGGGGCCGTTGTCGGTACACCAGGCGGTGTCGTGGTTGCCGTCGATGGCGAATGCGATTCCGCCGGTCGTGCGCTTCTTGTTGCTGCGATCGTCATAAACGCCCGGAAGGGGCGTCTCAGGCGGATTGACGTCGGCGGTGGCCGAAACGATCTTCACCTTCTCGCGCTTGTCGGGTGCGCTCTTCGGCGCGGCCTCGACCACGAATTCCGACAGCGCGGCCGTGCCGTAGATCGAGCGACCCGGGCCGGAGAGTGGCAGATTCGGATCGGTCAAGAGCTCGAGCCGGAACGCGCCGATCGGCGTCACGTCGGTGGGAATCGTCATTTGCACCGTGTGCTTGGTCGGTGCATAGCCGGCGGCCAGGATCGAGCCGTCTTCCTGCGGCAGGTGCTTTTCGCCGCCGCTGGTGTCGACGTCCGGCCGAACCACGATCCATTCCGGCTGGTTGTCGCGCACCGACTGTTCCCACTGCGCCATGCGATCCTGCCAGTCGGGCGTGCGCTCCTTGAGGCCCGTTTCGATCCGGGCAATCTCGGCCAACAGTGTGGCGCGGCGCATCTGTTCATCGGGCGTGTAGACCGCGATGTTCGCTTCGTGCGCGTCGTTCAACAGCGCGAACATCCGGTAATACTCTTCTTGCGTGAGCGGATCGAACTTGTGGTTGTGGCACTGGGCGCACTGAATCGTCAGGCCGAGCATGCTCTTGCCGATGGCGTCCATGCGGTCGAACATGGCCTCCATGCGGAACTGCTCGGGATCGATGCCCCCTTCCTCGTTGGTCATCGAATTGCGCAAGAAGCCAGTCGCCACGAGCTGATCTTGCGTGGCGCCGGGGAGCAGGTCGCCGGCGATCTGCTCGATGACGAACTGGTCGTAGGGCAGGTCGTGGTTCAGGGCGTTGACGACCCAGTCGCGATAGAAGTATGCCTGCCGTGGCTTGTCCTTTTCGTAGCCATCGCTGTCGGCGTAGCGCGCGCCGTCGAGCCAGTGGCGCCCCCAGCGCTCGCCGTAATGGGGCGAGGCGAGCAAGCGGTCGACCGCGCGCTCGTAGGCGCCTTCGCCGGTATCGGCCAGAAAGGCGTCGACTTCGGCGATCGTCGGCGGCAGGCCAGTCAGGTCCAGTGACAAGCGACGCAACAGCGTCGTGCGGTCGGCCGCGGGCGAGAGTGCGAGCTTTTCCGCTTCCAGCCGCGCGACGATGAATTGGTCGATCGGGTTTCTGATGCCCGCGCTGTTCGCGACCGCCGGCAATTCCGGACGGACCGGCGCGACGAAGGCCCAATGCGTGGGCTTGGATTTTGCCTCGCCGGCCAGCTCGTCGGGCCAGGGGGCTCCGGCCGCGATCCAGGCGCGCACCAGCTCGACTTCGCGCGGGTTGAGTCGCTCGCCCTCGGGGGGCATTCGCACGTCTTTATCGTCGCTCGTGATCCGCGCGATGAGCGCACTCTCGTCCGGCTTGGCGGGTGCGATCGCCGCCTCGCCCGACTCGCCGCCGGAAAGTGCTTTGGCGCGCACGTCGAGGCGATAGCCGGAGAGTTGCTTTTCGGCGCCGTGGCACTTTTCGCAATGCTGGGCGAAGATCGGCCGGATGTCGCGGCCGAAATCGGGCACCGCATCGCCGGCGTGGGCCGTGGTCGCGCCGGCCACGACGAACAAGACCACGAAGGCACGAAGGAAGCCGGAACGGGGCATGCAAAGACCTGGTCGTGGGGTGGGATCGTTCGGGCAGGACCGCGACCTCTAGTGTAATGCCCGGCTACAGGCAAAAACACCCGGCGGGGGGCGGCTCTTAGACCAGGCGGTCGTAGAAAGCCCGAGGTGTGAGGATAGGGATCTTGTGATAATCCCCGAGCGAAACAAGGTCCTGATCGCCCGTCACGAGAAAGTCGACCTGCCCAGCCACGGCCGTACCGAGGATTGGTCGATCCGATGCGTCGCGACATGCTTTGGAAGGAACGGAAGCGGGCTCGACGAGCGTTGAGTGCTCGCGGAGAAATTCGATGATCTGCTGGACTCGTGAAGCCGGCAGCTTGAACTTGCCTCCCAGATTACGTCGCACCTCGTCGAGAATCGCCTCGGAAGCGATTATCTCATAGCGATCCAGGCAAACGGCCATGACAGCTTCGCACAAACCGCGCGTTGCGAATGCGGCGAGGAGAACATTGCTATCCAGGACAACCTTCAAGAGATCGCCTTGAACACGTCCTCGTCCGTGAGGAAGCCTTGGGCTTCAGCAAAGGGAAGCGTCTTGTTGCGTAGCACGGCAAACCGTTGGGTAGCCACGTAACGGCGTAGCGATTCGCGAACGACGTCGCTTAGCGCGCGCTTCTCCTGCTTGCAGAGTTTCTCCAAGTCGCGCCGCAAGGGTTCTGGAATGCGAATGGTCAGAGTGCTCATGTAATACATTGTAATACATGTGTTCGACCGGACAAGTGGAAAGCGGTCCGATGCCCCTTTATCTAGTTCGGCCTTACGACTTGCGGCGAAACACCTTGACGCCGACGCGTTCTAAAATCCACGCCGCGATCCCGAATGCCGCGGCGCCGGCGCACAACGTCGGCACCAGCCACAAAAAGATGGGATACCTGCCGGACGGGAAGTCAGGCAGTGTGTACTCGACGTACCCGACAAACAGCGCCACGGTTCCGACGATGCATCCCAGCAAGAGCAGCCGGCCGGGTAACGTCAGAAATTGCTGCATACCGATTTCGGGTTGGGGGTTGTTTGTCGAAGCCTTGATCCGGGCGGTGTTGACGTTGGGGTTTGGGTTGCAGAAGTGGATGCGTGTCATACGATTTGGGGCGGTTTCTCGCGCCAATGGTTCTGCATCCGTTCGATCGTGGTACGCATTTCGTCCAAGGTATCGGCGTAGAAAACGAATTCGCAATGGGAAAGCCTTCGCGGAACTATTGTGCAACGGAACTTTGACATTGCCGACGCTCGCCAGTCGCAATTTCGATAAATCAGGACTCCGCGGAAAATCTCAACGGGACCGGTATACATGCCCCTGATTCTACCGCGCTGACGACTCGCCGTCCCCAACGGCTCAGTGGTCAGATTGAACCACTACACAGCAGGGGTCGTGGCGCGCGGCTACTTGGCGCCTGTCGCCGAAGCTTGCAGGCGGGACGCCTGCACCACAAATGAATCGGGGCTCGGATCGAATTCCGGTCACGGTCAAAATATTACGGGCAAAATATTGTGGTGCAGCCGTCTCGGCTGCGGGAATCCAGACTGAGTGGAGCCCGCCGAAGGCCGAATTTGACGTGGAAATCCACGGGTCTTACGATGATCGGCAGCGACGCATTACACCGCATTCGTTCTAGCTGACAGCCCACATGCTCTATATTCGCGGCCGTACGACCGATGCTCGACATGCCTGGTCGCGGCGCGACATGCTGCGCGTCGGGTTGGCGACCGGGGCGGGTTTGGCCGGCGGATGGCCGCTGCTCGGTGAACCGGCGCGCGCCAAACCTGCCGGCGCCGCGGGCGCGAGCTTCGGCCGCGCCAAGTCGCTCGTGCTGGTGTACCTGTTCGGCGGGCCGAGCCACATCGACATGTGGGATATGAAGCCCGATGCCCCCAGCGGCATCCGCGGCGAGTTTCATCCGATCAGCACGAACGTGCCGGGCATCGAGATCACGGAACACTTACCGCAACTGGCGCGTGCGGCCGAGCGGTACGCGATCATCCGCTCGCTGACGCATGGCGACAGCTCGCACGGCTCGGCCAGCCACACGATGCTCACCGGCCGGCGGCCGCGCAACCTGGGCGAAGTGCCGCCGCGCGAGGATGATTTTCCAAATTTCGGCGCCGTGCTCGGCAAATTGCGCCCCACGCCGCAGGGAACCACGCCGTTTGTGTCGTTTCCGTGGAACATCTCGACCAGCACCAACGTCGTGCCGGGACAGAACGGGGGATTCCTGGGGCAATCGTTCGATCCGTGGCGCGTCGAGCCGGCCGCAGCAGCGCTGGCCAGCAACCCGACCTTCGACGTGCCGCTGGCGAATCTGCCGGACGGCGTCGATCCGCGGCGTCTGCAAGCGCGACGGCAATTGCTCGACAGCCTGGCCCTGTCGCGTCGCGGCGCACCACTCGGTGAACTGACCACGATTTACGAACGGGCCTTTGACCTGCTGCTGTCGCCCAAGTTCCTGGAAGCGTTCCGCGTCGAGCGCGAGCCGGAGGCGATCCGCGAGCGCTATGGGCGGAACGTCTTTGGCCAGAGCCTGCTGTTGGCGCGCCGCCTGGTCGAGTCGGGCGTGCGCACGACGGTCGTCTATTGGCCCGACCGGTCCGAGCCCGAGGCGTTTAACAACAATGGCGTGATCGACAAGGTGGCGGTGGCGGCGTGGGACACGCACGGTCATCACGTGGGGAACACGCCGAACTTCCCGCGGCTGAAAGATCACAACTTGCCCCCCTTGGATCAAGGGCTGACCGCGTTTCTGGCGGACCTGGGCGAGCGCGGATTGCTCGACGAAACGCTGGTGGCCGTGACCGGCGAATTCGGCCGCTCGCCGAAGATCAACGGCGACGCCGGCCGCGATCATTACGGCAACGTCTTTTCGGCGCTCTTGGCCGGTGGTGGCATCCGCGGCGGCCAGGCGTACGGCACTTCGGACAAAATCGGCGCGTTCCCCGCCGACAAGCCGGTCACGGCGGGCGACTTTGCCGCCACGCTGTATCACGCACTGGGCGTGCGACCGGAAACCGAAATCCGCGACCGCTTTGACCGGCCGCTGCGCGTGGCCGACGGCGAACCGGTGTGGGATCTGTTCGCGTAGCCGGACAGTCGTCGGCCGTGCGCGTCACGATCGAACAGAATATCTCTCCCTCGCAGGGAGGGGGATTCTCGAGCGCGGTTGTGTACGATCCCCAGCGCGTCCGCGCGGCCACCGCACCACCTTTCTTGGGTCATCGGCGCGGACGGCCTATAATCAGCGCCGCCCAAGTCGAAGCGCACTCGCCGAACACGCACCAATCACCGCCGAGAATCCACGCCATGGCACCGCTCGATCGTCGTACGTTTCTTGGTTCGTCGCTGGCCGCGTCGGCGGTTCTTGCCAGCACCGCGCCCGCTGCGCGGGGCGTCGATCGGACCGCGACCGATACAGTCGACACGAAGAACCTCGGCCGCACACCGCACACGAAGTTTGCCGTGAACGTCGAGATGTGGTGGACGAAGCTCCCTTTTCTCGACCGCATCAAGGCGGCCGCCGCTTACGGCTTTCCGGCGGTCGAGCTCTGGCCCTGGCAGGGCAAGGACCTCGACGCGATCGCCCGGCTCTCGAAGGAGCTGAACATTGCCATCGCGCAGTTCACGGCCTGGGGTTTTACGCCGGGCATGAACGATCCCAAGAATCACGACGACTTTGTCGAAGCGGTCGATCAAGGGTGCCGCGTGGCCAAGAAGCTCGACTGCAAGAAAATGTGCGTCGTGGGGGGCGATGACCAGCCGGGCATGACGCAGGAACAAATGCACGACAACATCATCACGGCCTTGAAGCGCGCCGCGCCGATCGCCGAAGAGCACCAGGTGATGCTGATCCTCGAGCCGATGAACATTCGCGTCGATCACAAAGGGCATTGCCTGTACGGCAGCCCGGCCGCGGTGCGCATCTGCCGCGAAGTGAATTCGCCGATGGTGAAGATCAACTGGGACCTGTACCACATGCACATCAGCGAAGGCGACTTGTGCGGCCGCTTGAAAGAAGGCTTCGACCAGGTCGGCTACCTGCAACTGGCCGATCATCCCGGCCGCAACGAGCCCGGCACCGGCGAGATTCACTACAACCGCGTGCTGAAGGAAGCCTTCGATCTTGGTTATCGCGGCTACGTTGGGTTGGAATGCCGACCCAAGACGACCGAGCTTGCCGCTGCGCAAGGCGTGGCCGCGGCCGACGTGTGGTGATCCTCGCTGTAAATACTCGGATAAAGGACGCTAAGGATGCTGCAAGAGGGATCGCTCGATAAATCCACGGAAGAAGCTACGCCCGAGAGCCGGTTGATCCAATTGGTGTTGGGAAGTTGGCCGGCCCAGGCTGTCTACTCGGCGGCCAAGCTCGAGCTGGCCGATCATCTTCACGCCGGACCCAAGACCGCGGACGAACTGGCCGCAAAGGTCGGCGCGCACGCTCCGTCGCTCTACCGCCTGCTGCGGGCCTTGGCCAGCCTGGGCGTTTTCAGCGAAGACCAAGAAGGGCGTTTCACGATGACGCCCATGGCCGAACTGCTGCGCAAAAACAGCGATCGCTCGATGTGGGCCGCCACGGTGATGATGGGCGAAGAGCACTACGAAGCCTGGGGCAAGCTGCTGCAAGGCGTGCAACAAGGCGAGACGTCGTTCAAGCTCTTATACGGCGTCGGCGTGTTCGACTATTTCGAAACGCATCAGGAGGCGGCGCGGATTTTTCATCGGGCCATGACCGAGATGACCAGCCAGACGCACGTGGCGGCCGTCGAGGCGTACGATTTCAGCCGCTTCGGCAAGCTGATCGACGTCGGCGGTGGACGCGGCACGTTGATCGCCGCCATTCTCAGGGCTAACCCCAAACTGCGCGGCGCCGTCTACGATCTGCCCAGCGTGATGGACCAAACGCGCGGCTACCTGGCCGAGCAGGGCGTGGCCGACCGCTGCGAAGCCGTCGGCGGCGATTTTTTCGCATCAATTCCTGAAGGGGCCGACGCCTACATCTTGTCGACCGTCATTCACGATTGGCACGATGCCGAAAGCCTGAAAATCTTGCGCAATATTCATCGCGCCATGAAACCCGCCGGCAAGCTGCTGCTGGTCGAGCGCGTGCTTAAGGGGCGCAACGAGCCCGACTTCGGCAAGCTCATGGACCTGAACATGCTGGTGATGGCCGGCGGCCTGGAACGCACGGCCGAAGAATTCCAGGCTCTACTGGCTGACGCAGGCTTCGAAATGACCCGCATCATTCCGACCAAGTCGCCGTCGCAGGTGATCGAGGCGGTGCGTCGCAGTTGAACGTTTTTTCCTGACGGTTCGACGCGCCGAGCGGGAGGAGAATGCAGAAGGCAAAATGATGAATGATGCGTCGAAGAAGCGATGAGCGCGGAGTGATGAATGATGAGTGACAGTAGTGCCAACTTTGGCGAAATGGTGTAGGTGAACGCAAGGCTCCTCTTGTACATGACTTGTGTCTAGCAGGTCACTTCCAAGGAGGGAGCCATGCGTTCAAGAGCGAGTCATAGCATATCGAGTCGGGAAGTTCATCAGTGGACGTTGAATTGGTTGCTGCAAGCACAGCTATTAAAGGATCACGGTTGGCTCTGTTCGGCCACCGTGGTGTGGGGCATTGTGCTGCGTGCGGCTGCGCGTTCGATGTCGATCTGGGCGGCCTGCCGCGACCTGGCCGAGGCCCCGTCGGACCAGGCGCTGTTCAACGCCTTGAGCGACGGCCTGCCGAAGACCTTGCCGGTGTTGGAGCGGCGGTTGAACCAGGCGTTGACGGGTCATCTGCCGCGCCGCCTGCGACAACCGCGCTGGCAGGTGGCCATCGACTGGCACCTGGTGCCGTACTACGGCGCGCCCCACAAGAGTCGCAACGAGCTCTACTACGGCAAGCCGCGACAAGGGACCAAGCACTTTCACGCCTACGCCACGGCCTGCATCGTCGACTATGGCCAGCGTTATACATTGGCTCTGTCGTGGGTTCGTCGCCACGAATCGACGGTTCGCGTGCTCGAACGGTTGCTGGCGCAAATTCGGCAAATGGGCCTG
>DASZWQ010000078.1 GCA_035546535.1 Pirellulales bacterium
CCTGCGGCTGGAACTCGTCGTCGGCGATCGGTGAACTGTCGACAAACCAACCCCACCCGGCCGCCGTGGGATCGATAATCACCGTCGAGCGGATCGATTCCGACATCGTCTCGCCCGGCAAATCGGCGACGAGAAACGTCAGATTCTGCAACAGGGCCTGTTGAGTGCTCGAGAGCTGAACCGTGTTCATCCAGCGGCGCAGCGCTTCGTTCGCCAAGGGGGCGATTTGATCCTCGGTCAGCTGTGTGACGGCGCGCCCCGCCGGCGCCGCGGTCGAAGCCGAGAGCAGGAGAATGACCGGATCCTCGCAATTGATTTCGGTCTCGAAATTCACGCAATTGTCGGTCCCCGGGCCGCCATCGCCGAAGTCGATTCCGTTGCCACCATCCATGAAATCGTCGCCGGCGCCGGCGTTGACGGTATCGTTGCCGTCACCGGCCAGGATGTTGTCGTTGTCATCGCCGCCGTCGATCGTGTCGTCGCCTGGACCCCCTTCGATTTCATCATTTCCCGGTCCGCCGAAAAGAGCGGCGCCGTTGATGCCGGCGATCAGGTGATCGGCCCCGGCCAGCCCGATGACTTGCGGCGTGGTCCCCGTGACGATTGCGCCGGCGAGAGAAATGAGATCGCTGTCGATGTCTCCCTGGAGAGTAACTGAAGGACCAATGATCGATCCCTGCGCGATGATGTTAGTACCGATGCGTCGATCGGCATTGCCGAAGTCACCCAGAATCGTGATCGGTCCGCCCCCTTCCAGCCCGGTCTGCACGACGCTCTCGGGCAGCAGGCGCACATCGTCGCCACCGCGAAGCGAAATCGCTCCCGTCAGATTGGAAATCACACCGCCGGCGTTCAGAAATAGATCCTGGCCGGTCGCCGCGGTGTCGATCGTTGTCAATTGAATGACGCCGTTCTGTGTCCGCGCGTGGGCCACGTGCAGCGCGCCGGACGTTTCGTTGATCACGATGTCCTTCACGGCATCGGCCGTCAGCACGCCGGATGCTTCGAACGAGGTATTGATGTCGAGCGGGTTATCAAGCGACCCGATCGCGCCGGTGGACGAGGTCAACGTGATGTTCGCGGCGATGACATCCGGATCGGCCGTGTTGTTGAAGTCGAACATCGAACCCTGCGCGCTCAGCGTGGCGTCGCCGCGCGTCGAGAGCACCGCGCCAACCGGCAGATCGCCCATGATCTCGTGGAAACTGACGTTCCCGTTGCTGCCGGCCACCAGCCGCCCGCCGGTGAGCACGTTGGTGTTCCCCGACAGGTGAATCAGCGGTGTCGACGCCGCACTGATCAGGTCGAGGTTCGTCCCTTGCACCAGGCCGAAGTTGTAAGTGGCCTCGATGGCTTGCGGGTCGAAGGCGAAGACGCCCGTTTCGACCGTCGGCGGCAGATCACCGGGACCTGGCCGGAAATGATTGATGACTTCCGACAAGAGCGGAATCCGCGGCTCGTCGACTTCCACGGCGTACCAATTGGGCGGCAATGTCGTTTCGCGCACGGCGGTCTGTGGAATGATGCTGACTTCGCCGCCGGCAGTGATCGAATCGACATTGATCGTGAAGCTCGTCGCGCCCAACGTGCGCTGACGTCCCGCGAGGCTGAGATACACATCGTTGCCGACGGCGATCGTCATGTGCGTCGGGCGGCCACCGCTTTCGACCAGGTCGACCGGGAAGCGGAATCCGCCTGAATCGCCCAGCGAGCCCTGCGGCGCCTGGGCCTGGAAGCTGTTCGTGATCACCAGGCCCTTCTCGTTGCTTTGCAGAACATCGCCGCTTGCGCTGACGAGCTTCGTGACGCCGATGGGGTTGTTGATGACGCCGGCCACCAGCACGCTGGCCCCTGTCGCGCCGGTGCTCTCGATGTCCACAAGCGCCGACGTATACGACTGCCCGACGTCGAACGAGAATCCTCCGTCGTTCGGCACGTCGATCGTAACCTCGGGCGTGGTGAGACGGTTGTTCGGATCGATGCTCTCGACCTCGACGTCCTTGGCCGAAGCGTTCAGGATCGTGACGTTGAAGTTCTGTTGGAAGCTGAACGTCGACTGGTCGCCCACGATGCGACCGGCCGGCGCGCCGCTGGCGACATCGTTGGTGAAGAAGTGCGCCGTCCCCTGGTCGTTGAACGTGATCGAATTGACGAGGAATTCGGTGGGCGTCTGGGTGAAAGCAACGTTCGTTGCTTCCAGGACATGACCTGCCGCATCGATCACCAGTCGTGGCGCCGGACCAGCGGTGAGGAAAACATCGCTTTCCCAATCGATATTGCGCACCGGATTAAACGTATTCTTCGGCGTCACGTCTCCGCTGTCGTAGAACGCGCCGTCTTGCTTGGGATCGACGTCGATGGCGGAACTGCCGAAAAGGGCCTGTACGTCGAGATGGTGCGTGGTGACCAAGGCGCCGGCATCGGCCGTCACGGTCGACTCGTTGCGGACGTAAGAGATGGCGGTCGAATCCGAGTCTGCCACCGCGGCGTCCGTATTGACGCTCGATACGGCGCTGATATTCGTATTCGTGATCTGCGAAAGGATCGACACGTTCGACGTTCCCGTCACCCTGGCGTTCGGGCGGAGCGCGACGTCGGCGTGTTCCCAATCATTGACGCGTGCCGTGGCGTCGTTGTCGGCGCCCGCCGCCGAGGCATCTCCCTCGGCATTGGCCGATCCGCCGGTGCCTTCGACGGTGGCGGTGAGTTGCACGTTTGGAGCGGTCAATTGCGAGCCACCACCGATTTCGACCTGCGTCAGCGCATCTCCCGAGAGTCCGATGCGCACGCCGCCCGGGGCGGTATCGTCGCGGCTGGTGTCGTTGGCACTGGCATCGGCACCGGCGCCGCTGGAGTCGGCTACCGAATCGGTGAAACCCTGCGTGCTCGACAGACCCTGGATCGAAATCGTGCCACCGGCGGTGAGTCGGGCATTCGTTCCCGTCCGAGCGAGTGTGTCGTGATTGATGTCGGAGTAAGCGTTGGCTTCGGCCTCATCGACGAAGCCGCCCCCTTCGGATCGAGCGCCCGCGTCCGTTATGTGATTCGACGTGGCCTGGATCGTGATGTCTTTTTGGGCCACGATACTCGCGTTGTCACCGACGAACGCTTGGTTGTCGTTGGTGACGTTGGCCGTGGCGTCGGATTCGCCGCTGCCGACCAGGCCGCCCGATTCGTTCGACGAATGTCCGCCGACGTTGACGATCGAATGCGAGGTGATCGTGATGGCCGCGGCGGAAATGGCCGTCTGTCCATTCCCTGCATCGACGTAAGCCTTGACGATGGGCGTGGCGGTGGTGGTCGCATTCGCGGCCTGCCCGCCGAAGAACACTCCGCCGCCAGAGCCGGTCGCATTGGCCGACGACTGACCGTCGCCCGAAAGCCCGCTGGACGTCGACAATGATTGCCCGCCGGGGCCAAGCAGCTTGTTCGCGCCCGTCGACGCGGACGTGAAATCGATGACCAGCGATTGTTTGCCGCTACTGGGGGCCAGGTCCACTCCTTCGGTTCCCAGCGTGCTCGTGCCGGTTAGACCTGTAGCATCTAAATCAAGTAGTGCGCCGCCGGGCGTCGCCGAAAGCCCGATATGGTTGGCGTCGATCCGCACGACATAATAGGTATCGCCATCGACCAGCGGTCCGACGGGGCGATCTCCCGCGGGCAGCAACGAATGCGTCACCGCCTTGCCGGCCTGGCTCTTGTCGGGCGAAAGTGCGATGTTCGTTCCTGCCGTGGCATCGGCCGGCGTCGCGGCCAGACGAATCACGTCGTTCGTAACCTTGATCACGTAATACACGGTTCCCGGCACGAGGTTGCCGACCACTCGGCTCGGATCGCTCGAGTTGTAAACGACGGCCTGACCGGTCGTGAACCCGTGATTGGGTATGAAGATGTCGTCCTGATCCGGGCTGTCGACCGGCTTGCCGTTGGTATCGCGAACCAGGTTTCCGGAGCCGTCGACCGAGACATCGACGAGCGTTGTGCTGAACGTCTCGGCCGTGTTCGGCGCGTGGTAGGTCACGGCCTGTTTGTCTGCGAAGCCGTGCGACGGCAGGGTGATGATGTTCGTGCCACTGTTGACGGCGCTGGCGGCGAAGCTCTTGGGCGCGGCCAGTGCACCGGCGAGCGTCGTGGCCAGCTTGATCGTCGTGGCATCGATAACGCGCACGAAGTAGGTCTGCCCATCGACCAGCCCCTGGACGTTCGGCTGACCCCCGCTGTGATAGATGACGCGGTCGCCGGTGACGAAATTGTGCGTGCCGGTGGTCTTGATCGTGTCGCGGGCCGCATCGACCGACGCGCCGTCGAAGCGCGTGCCGAACTGCAACGTGTTTTGATCCGGGACTAGAACCGTGTAAACGCGTCCGTTCTGCAGCCCACCAATGGGGGTAAAGGGCGCGCTCTGATACATCACCTGGCTGCCGTCGGTGAGTCCGTGGCCGGCGAGCGTGATCGTGTCTTGTGTCAGATTGACGTCGCCGGGGTTGAACGTGTCGTTCGGTGGCGGCGAGAAATCGCCCGAGTCCGACGTGATGCTGACGCTTCCGCCGGCGGTGACATGCGCCAAGCCGCCGACGCGCGCCTCGACGTCCGGGAGCAGATTCGTATTCGCGTGCGATTCTCCGACGGCCACGGCGCCAAAGGCGTTGGCCTTCGAATCGCTGTCTCCTTCGGGACTTGACTTGGCGGCAATCGTGATCGAATTGGTGACATTGGCGGTCGCGCCGTTGCTAATGAACGCGGTGATGGTCGGATTGACGGTCGAGTCTGCCTCGGTGGCGTTGTCGCTGATGAAGCCACCGCCGCTGCCCGTGACGTTGCTCGTGGCGGTGTCGTTGCCGCCGGATTCGATATCGAGCGTGCCGGCGTTCACCTGCGCGCCCGAGTCGAGATAGGCCTGCGTCTGATTTCCGGCTAGCGACTTGGCGTGAACATCGCCGACGCCCAGCAGCAGCCCGATGGCAGTGCCGTCGCCGGTGGCGCGCGATTTGTTGTTCGACGTCGAGCGCACGATCAAGGATTGAGCAGCGTGAACGTTCGCGGCGCCGACGTAGCTGAGCACGCTGGCCCCGCCGAGCGCCGTGGCGGTGGCGCCGGTCGTGCCGATCAACGATCCGCCCGAGGTATCGGCCAGTGCCTGGGCCACGAGAGGATTGTTTTCGGTGTCGATCGTGATGCTGCCCGCGTCGTCGATGATCGAACCGCTGCGGATTGACGCTTCGACCGTCGGCGAATCGGTGGCGTTTGCCGTGGAACTGCCGGCCTGGAACGCCGAGATGTTTTCTCCTTCGGCGTCGGCGTTGACCACGGCTCCGAGCGATTGCGATTGCACGAGCAGATTACCGGCGACCGTCAGGTTCGCGCCGCTGGTGGTGTAGGCGCGAATCGCCGAATTGCGCGTGGCGTTAGTGACCGAACCACTTCCGGTCAGGATGCCCGCCTTGAAGGCGTCGGCCAGGGCATTGGCCAGGCTATCGAGATCCGTGGCCTCGATATTCAAGTTGCCACCGGCGTGGACCGTCCCTTCGGCGTGCGCGAGCGTCGTGCCGCCGGTCGTAGCATTCGAAACCGAGGCACCGCCTGCCGCCACGCCCACGGCGGTCGAACCGGTATTGGCATTGGAAAGCCGCGAGGACGAAGCGGCAACCGTGATATCACCGGTGGTTTGCACGTTGGTGCTGCCGATATAGGCCTCGGTCGAGCCGAGTGTCTTGGCCGTGGCGACGGCGCCATTCCCGGCGAGTATGCCACCGCCGAAGGCATCGGCGTTGACTTGCGTGCTGCTTTGCGACCCGGCGCCGATCGAAATCGTGCCGGCGGTAATATTGCCGCCGCTGCCCAAGTAGGCCTGGCTGATGCCAGCGGTTGTTGAATTGGCGATCGAAGCGCCGCCGGCGCCGAGAGCCACGTTCACCACGCCGCTGGCCGTGGTGGCCATCTCGTCATCATGACTGGTAATCAGCACGATGCCGGGCACCGTGATATTGGCGTCATCAATATGCGCGAGCACGGAAACGTTGGTGTTCGCGTCACTTCCCGTGGCGCTCCCGGAAACGAGGCCGACACCGATGGCATCGGCGTCGCTCTTGGCGCGGTCCGTCGATGTCGCACTGACCGTAAGTGCCGGTGCGTGGATCGTGGCGCCGTCGGCGATCTTGGCTTGCACCGTTCCTTCCACAAGTGAATCGGGGTCCGAGAAACCACCTGAGGCGAGCCCGACGGCCAATTCGGCAACATTGGCATGAGCGTTGCCCGAGGCGGTCGCATTGACGGCCACGATTCCAGTGACGGTGATGTTGGCCCCGCCGATATGGGCAAAATGATTCGCATCGACCGTCGAGCGCGAGGTGCCGTCGTTGCCAGCCAAAACACCGACGTCGCCAACCAATGCGTTGGCATTGGTCGAATTGTCGCTCACGGTGTCGACCGTGAGATTGCCGACCGTTCCGGCTCCGCCGCCAACGACCGCTCCGGTTCCGACGTCGGCGTCGACGTTCGTATCGACGCGCGCCGTGGCCACCACGGCTCCCGCGGCCGCGATGCCGGCTGCGAATCCGTCCCCCTCGCTCCCGACGTTGGATTGCTGGCTGGCCTCGACGTGCACGTTTTGCGCGCCGATGATCGTCGAGTTGGCGTTCAACCGCGCGGCCGTCGTGCCCGAGAGGTTGAGCGTGCCGACATTGGCCTGGGCGGCGATGAAGCCGGCGCCGCCGCCGATGGCGGTGAGCGTACTGCCCGAGGTGAGTTCGTGATCCTGTGCCTGGATCGTGATATTCCGCCCGGCCTGCAGCGAATCGCTCGAGCCCAGGAAGGCCTGGGTATTGTTTTGCACCGAGCCGACGCCGATCGCGGCGCCGATACTCACGGCGCCGAGCGCCGCGTTACCGACGGTTTGATCGAGATGGAACAGGTCGGTGGCGCGGATCGTGATATCGCGTCCGGCTTGAATCTGCGCGCCTGCCCCGGGGCCCGCGTTATCGATAAACGCGAAGGCGCCGCGCGCGTTGGAGGAGGGCGCGGAAATCGCGCCGTTGACGTTCGGATCGCCGAGATCATTCACCAGACCGGCCGCGTGTACGATCAGCGGCGTAGTGCCGAAGCCGTGATAGTTGATCGCCGCTTCGACATCGGGCGTGACGAGCGCTGCATTGATTTGATTGCGCAATGTCGCACCGTTGACCGAGCGGTCGAACTCGGTGGCCGCCATCGAATCGGTCGAAGCCCCCAGGCTTTGCACCGACACGGCCGCCGAAAGCCCTCCGAGCCCCGCGGCAAAGGAGACGACAAACGAGTCGACCGAGCGCGATTCGTTCGAGAGGACCGATACATCATTGAGCGCTCCGACCACCGATTGGCCGGCGATCGAGGCCGCGACGCGGTTGCGCACGGCGCTGACATCGACCGACGCGCCCACACCCGCGAACAATCCCGCCGCCGCGGTGCCGGTATCGCCATCGATCTGCGCGGTGTCGTCGGCGCTGACGGTAACCGTTTGCACAGCGTTGCGCGGGAAGTTGACGCCAGTCTTGTAGGCCGGATCCTGATTCAACAGCGACGGCCGCGATCCGTCGGTGACCGTGGCCTCGGTCGTGGTCTGAATATTGTTGATCGCCACGGTGCCGGCCACGCCGACGGCGCCGACACCGCCGGTCATCACCAGCGGATCGAGCGTCTCGTCACTGTCGGCGGCAATGCGGATGGCGAATTGCGAGTTCAGATGTCCACCGAAAACTTGCGCCTGCACGACGTTCTCGATCGTGTTGTCGCTGATCGACGTTCCCAGCCCGACGGCGCCGCCCCCCAGCGAACCGATTGTTGGGTTGACATGCACCGTATCGTCGGCCAGCACCGCCAGATCGCCGTGAGAGAAGACGTCTGAATCGCGAATGAACGCCTGGCTGTGATCGGCGACGTCGGTCACCGAAACGGCGCCTGCGACGCCCACAACACCACCGGCGATGCCCACTTCGATCAGGTCAAGCGTCTCGCGCGTGACGGTGCCGACTTCGACGCCGGCGCCGTAGACGATCGCGATTCCCGGGTGAGGATCCGAACCGCTTTCGTCCGAGGTGGAGATGAAAGCCCGCGTCACGCTTTCCATGTTGCTGCGATCGATCGTCCCGGCGACACCGACAAGTCCTCCGGCGGTGCCGCCGCTGAGCGCCTGGATATGCTCGTCGCTATGGGCGCGAACGATAACGCGTCCGCCGTAATCGGTCGACGAATTGATGTTCGAGGCGGCGATGAAGGCGTCGGTCTGATTGTGCCATTTGGTGGTCGTGACCAGGCCGCCAATGCCGACCAATCCGCCGCCGGCGTTGATCGACAGTGCGCCGGTCGAGCCAGGCTGACCGACGAAGCTGGCGACCACCGCGAGTCCGTGGACTTGTTCGGTCGTTTCCAGGCCGGTGTCCGGGTCCCAGTGTTCGACGCTGGAGGTATTGCCTTTGCCGTGTGCCGAAACATTGGCATTGTCCACGAAGGCGCGCGTTACGTTCTGGCTGTTGTTGACGACGACTGAACCGCTGGCGCCGACTAGGCCTCCGGCCAGCGCGCCCACGATCACATCCCAAGTATCGGTCGCTTCGGCCGTTACTAGCACGTTCGAAAACGCAGCGACTGTGGAATTGGTGATGTACGCCTCGGTCCGGGTTTCCATGAAGACGATACTGACGTTGCCGGCGATGCCCACCAGGCCACCATTGGCGCCGCCGGTGAATGACTTCACCCGTTCGGCGGCGACGGCGTTCACGTTGACGCTGCCGGCGGTGCTGGTCGCTGTTGCGTGATCGATGTAGGCCATGATATGGCCGCCGATCTCGCTATAAGAAGCCGCGGCGCCCAGCCCGACGAGCGCGCCACCGGCTTGACCGGTGAACGAACCGTTGACCGAGGCATCGGTGGCGAGGATCGTGAGGTCATTCGTCGTCGTAACCGTAGCGCCGCCCGACAGGTGGGCGTCGACGGTGTTGGCAATATTGTTGTTGCCGACGCCGCCCGTGATCGTCAGGAACGTTGCACCAGCGAGCCCCGCACTGACGGAATTGATGCGATCGTTGTCGGCGGCGGTCACCGCGGCGCTATCGGCGTGGACCACGGCGCCATTGTCGACCGTGGCGATCACGGTGTTCCCGATGTCGTTGGTCGAGACGCCCGGCGCGATGGCGACGGCTCCGGCACCGGCACCGGCGCCTGTTATGGCCAGGATGTCGGAATCATCATCGGCCGAAACGGTGAGCGTTTGTCCGGCCGTGACGTGCGCTGAGTTGGTGACGCGCGCTTCGGACACGTTGGCGATCGTGTTGTGGCTCGTCGCGACGTCGAACGCACCGGTGCCGGCTCCGGCGCCGACGGCGGCCGCGGATTTAATGTTGCCGGTGGTCGTCGTATGAACTTCGACGTCCGGGGCCGCGACATTGGCAGCGTCGATGCCGGCGATGACCTGCGAATGGCTGTTATTGGTGCTCGAGGCGGCGCCGGCGGCGATCGCCCCGGCCCCTTCGCCGTTTGCCGCGACGGAGCGAAGTCCCGAGTCCGACAGTCCGCGCACGTGAACGCTAGTGGTCGCGCTCACGGTTGCGGCGCTGCCGATATGCGCGTCGATGTTGCTGCTAATGTCATTGAGCGAAATCGAGCCGCTCAGCCCCAGCGTGCCCGCTCCCGCTCCGCCAATCACGATCGACGTGATATCGTCGGTAAAGAGATTGTCGAAGTCGCCGCTCTTGGTGTCGGTGTCGGGCAATCCATCGTTGTTGTCATCGTCCGAGCTGGCCAATACGTCGATCGTGCCGCCTTGGACCGTGGCATTGTCGATGTGGGCGAAGACATTGTTCGCGATCACGTTCTTGCCCTGGGCCGCCGCGGCCGCCAGCGTGCCTGCTGCGCCGGCGCCCGCGCCTGAGAACGATTCGATGGTCGAGTCATCGCTGCCGCGGATGAAAACGTTGTCGGCCGACACAAGCGCGCCATCGAGCGCGCCGGCATCTGTGGTGTTGCGGATTTCGTTGACGACGAGCGAATAGTCCGCCGCGATCGTGCCTGCCCCCGTGCCGACGGCTGCCAGGGCCTCGATCGTGGCCAGTGTGTCGGCCGAAATCTGCACGCTGCTGGCCGTGGCCGAACTGCCGGCACCGCCGACGAAGGCGATGACGTGCCGGGTGGTGTTGTTAGTAGTGATGGCCGTGCCGACGGCCACACCGGCGCCGACGACGAAAGCCGCCTGCCCGGCGCCGCCGAAGATCAAAGTATGATCGGTCGCGTTGACGACGAGCAGCTTCGAACCCTGGGCCGTTGCGCCCGCGTCGACGTGCGCATCGAGAGTGCCGGCGATCGTGTTCGTGGCCAGCGATCCGCCCGCGGCGAAGCTCTGTGCGCCTGTCCCTCCGGCCGCGATGCCTTCGATTTGGGCATCGCTGGCGGCCAGTACTTGGAGGGCGTCGGCCGTCACCGTGGTTCCGGCGTCCGTGATGCTAGCCGTCGTCGTGCGCGTGATTTCATTGGTGGCAAGCGCCGCGCCGACCGAGGCGCCGCCGCTTGTGGTGAATGCCACCTGCCCGGCGACCGCCGTGATGCGCGTGCGATCGTCGGCCTTGACCGTGACCCGAGTGACGGGCAGCACTTGCGCGCCGCCGGAGATATGCGCATCGAGCGTCCCGCCGATGGCATTGTCGGCCAGCGAGCCGCCGGCGGCGAAATTGTTGGCGAACGCGCCGCCGGCCGCGACCGAGTTGATCGCCGCATCGCTCGACGCCAGCACGTTGATCGTGGGGGATGTCGGGGAACCGCCGACGGTGGCGAGCGTGGCGTTATCGACGAAGGCCGTGGCGTTGCGCGTGATCGAATTCTTCGAGACGCCGGCCCCGACGGCACCGCCTGAACCCGAGGTGACCGCCACGGCGCCGGCGATGGCCGTGATCTGCGTATCGTCGTGTGCCTGGATCGTGATCCCGCTGGACATGGTCACGAGCGCGCCGTCGGAAACGTGCGCATCGAGCGAGCCCGCGATATCGTTCTCGCTGAACGAACCTCCCAAGGTGAAGTGATGCGCGTCGCTGCCTCCGACGGCGATCGAGACAATATCCGCGTTGTCGTAGGCATCGACGAGGACGGTGGGAGCCGTGACCTTGGTCGCTGCGCCGGATATCGAAGCGGTGACAGTCGTCGTGATCGAATTGATCGAGACCGCGGCGCCGATGGCCGAGGCGCCGTTGGCAACCGCCGCGTCGCCACCGACGGCGACAATCGTTCCGCCGTCGCTGGCCTGCACCGATACGACACCGGCCGCGGTGACCACGGCTCCGGCGGAGATATGCGCGTCGATGGTTCCCGCAATCGTGTTGCTGGCGTTCGAGCCGCCGATCACGTCCCACTGGCTGGCCTGCACGACACCGAGAGCAACCGAGACGACCGTGGGATCCGATTCGGCATGTACGTTCGCGTCGCCGGCGGTAGCCGTTACTTGCGATTGCTCGACCGCGGCGCGGACGGTATTGGTCACGGTGTTCGTGGCCGCCGCAATGCCGCCGGCCGGGATGAGGCCCTTGATCGGTCCCTTCTTGTCCATCGTGACCGCATCGACCAGCACCGCGGCGGTCGTATCATCGACGGCATTTACATTCGCGTCGGTCCCGGCGGTGATCGCGGAACTATCGCTGACCTTGGCTTCGACCGTGTTGGTGACGTCGTTCGTTCCTTGCTTGATCTGCAATCCGTCGTAGCGCGGCAGCAGCGAGCGGTTCACGGCGTCGACGGTCTCTTGCGCGTACACGTTGCTGTTGCGGCCGGCCGTGACCGTGGCATCGTCGACGTACGCGCCAACGAGGTTCTGCACGGTATTGGTGCCGGTCGTGGCCGTCAGCGTGCTCTTCCCGTCGACATCGCCTTGCACCAGCACGTCGCGCCCGGCCGTGGCCGATGCACCGCCGACGAGCGAAGCCACGGCGATATCGTGCGTGTTTACGAACGATCGGTCGCTGTAGACCGCGATCGCCGAATCCGCAGGCGGCGCGATCGCGTACATCAGATCGACGGCCGTGGACGTGTCGGTGGCGAAATCGCTGCTCTCACGCGCGGTGATCGCGATATCGCGGCCGGCATTCAAGGTCGCGCCATCGACAACGACGTTCGTCCCCAGACCTTCGATGTTTCCTTCAACGGCGCTGGTTACAACGTCTTGCGGAGTGGCATCGGTCAGGGCGATGGCGGCCTCGCCCGCGCTGGGTAACGCGCCGCGATACTGGTCGAGCGTGT
The DNA here is from genome assembly GCA_035546535.1 of Pirellulales bacterium. NCBI lineage: Bacteria > Pseudomonadati > Planctomycetota > Planctomycetia > Pirellulales > Pirellulales bacterium. Next base: position 12,250 of record DASZWQ010000078.1, read on the forward strand.
CGCGGATTCCCTCGCCTCCCGAGCTGGTCAGCTTTTGAATGATCAGGTCGAGATCCGATTGAATCGAATCGGTGCTGGTTGTATTCAGCAATGACGCCGGCACGAGCGGTATGCCGACCAGTGGCAAGATGATCGGCGATTCCAAATCGCCGCGCAGCGAATACATCGAATGAATCAGGTTCAAGCCCAGCTTCGTGGGCTGACCGATGTTGGCGACCAGGCTATCGCCGGTGATCCGGCTCAGGGCAAAGACGTCGATATCCTGCAACGCATTGACCTTAGCTCCCTGGTTGATGCGCGCCGTCGTGTCGTTGCGGACGACGCCGATATCGACCCCCACGCCCGTCGAGAGGAAGCCGAAGGCAAAGTTGACCGGCAGTCCCCACAAGGTCGTTTGATTGGCGGCCGACACGTTGACGGTTTGCGCGGCGTTGGCACCGCTCTGGTCGGTATTGAGCTGCGCGCCGGTGTCGACGAAGGCCGACGTGTCCGAATCGACAAGCGCCGCGGTCACCGAACCGGAGAGCCCGATAATCGACGAAGCGGTCCCCGCCCCCGCGACGTTGAACACATCCTCGGTGGCAAGCGCCTGCACGGCGACGCCATGAATCGTTGTTTGGCCCAGCGAAGGAACGATCGTGCCATCGAACACTTGCAGCGCACCGGGCGAGTTACCCTTGGCATTGACGATCGTGTCTTTGCCGATGAAGGCTTCGGTATCTTTGCCGATGACAACCGTGGCGAACGACAGCCCGGCCCCCGCGATGCTGCGCCCCAGGGCCGCAGCGCCGGCCATCGTGTCGACGTCGGTATCGCTATCCGAGGAGACGAGGACGTTGCCGTCGGCGTTGACTTTCGCGCCATCACCGATGAAGGCATGGGTCGCCTGCTTGATGGAAATAAAATCGACCGAGCCGTCGGCCAACACGTGCGAACCGCCTACGGCCGAGACCAGGCCCGCGGCGAAGACCATGATATCGTGATCGGCCTTGGCCGTGACCAGCACGTCCCCCTTGGAATTGACCGTGGCCCCGCCAATGCCGGCCTCGGTCGTGTCATTGGTCATGGCGAGGTTGAACGCCCCACCGGCCGAGCCCGATACGACGCTCGGTGACGACATGGCGGCGCCGCCGGCCAACCCGGCGAAATACAGATCCGAGCCAGCCGTGACTAGCACGGTCTGCTGGTCGGCTGCTCCGCTTGTCGATTCGTTGATCACGGCGCCTTCGCCGATGTGAGCGAGAGTATGATTCGCCGAGACGATGGCCCCGGCCGAGAATTGCGCCACCAGGTTGCCCGGCGCGCCGAAACCGATGGCCAGCGTTTTCACCGCGTCGCGCGAGGTGGCCGCCACGGCCAATCCGCGCACGGGAACGATCGTCGGCCTGGCCGAGCGCGAGCCTGACAGATCGGGATCCTCCGTCGGCGCGCTGACCGGCGTGATATTCAACGGCGACAAGTCACCGCCAAACGACAGTGCATTGCTCAACGCGCGAATCGGATTGTTGAAAATGACTCCCAGCACATCCACGATCAGCGAGCCGAGCAGGCCAGGAATACTGTCGGGCGTGTAACTGATGTCGAAACCACCGCTGCGGGTTGACGCATCAGCACGTTGGCCTAAGGCCGTGACGTGGGCACCGCTATCGACGAACGCCTGCGTCTGCTTTTGCAGCACGACAAGTCCGGCCGAGGCGCCGGCGCTCGCCGCGCCACTAAGCGTACTTTGGCCGACGATGTAATTTGCTTCGGCCTGATCGTCGGCGTTGACGACCACGCTGCCCTGGGCGATGACCTTCGCCTCGCCGGTGATGTAGGCGGACGTCGTGGCGGGCACGGTAAAGATATCAGCCGCGCCAGCGACCGTTGCCACGTCCGACACTCCGAGCGTGGCGGTGACGGGATCAATTCGCTCGTGCGAGAGGGCAAGAACCTCGACATCGTCGTTCGCCAGGACGGTCGAGGAGCCGTCGATATACGCCTCGGTATTCTTGGTCAGCCGGCCGCCGTTGGCGGATCCACCGGCCGAGACAACGTCGGAATCCGACAGCGCGCCCGATAGACCGCCGACATTCGAAGTGTTCCAGGCGAGCAAGGAAACGACCTGGCTGGTCGAGGCGCCGGGACCTTCGTTGACGACCGATCCGCCGCTGATGAACGCCGCCGTGTGATTGTCCAAGAGCACGGCATTGACCGAAGCCGCGCCAGCGAAGCCGAGGGCCAGCGCCCCGGCCACGGCGATCGGATTCAAATCCTCTTGCGACGTGGCGCGCAGGATAACACCGTGCAACAGCTCGGTCTGTGGAATACCGCCGACGGTATCTCCGGAAAAGACTTCCGCCGCCGCGCCGAGTGCCAAAGCATCGACGCGGGCGTTGTTCAGGATCGCGGCCTTGGTCTCGTCGTTCTTCATGAACACGTTGACCGAGGCGCCGATACCGGCGGCCAGGCCCAAACCTGCCGCGCCGGAGATCGGATCGAACGTCGAGTGACTGTCGGCCGTGAGGACCACGTTGTCGCCGGCCAGCGTGGTGCCGCCGTCGATCGTTGCTGTGGTCTGTTTGTCGTATTGAGCAAGTCCCACCGAGCCGGCGACCGCTAGCGCGAGCCCCGCGCCGACCCCGGCCGAAACGGAATCGACATCGTCGCTCGATGCCGCGTTAACGAGCACGTCGTTTTGTGCGTGGACATTCGCGCCTTGCAGCCGCGCGGAGACGTCCTTGTTCGCGAGCGTGGCGACAAGCGCCGCGCCTGCCGTGACGAATTGCGATCCGCCGAAGGAGCCCGCGACTCCCAGCCCCGTCGTGTTGTGCTGCGCCGAGACTTCGACATTGAGCGGCCCCGTGGCGGTTGGATTCTCGACGTCGACGACTGCCTTGGGCCCGACGTACGCATCGATTTTGGTGTTCATGCGGAAGAGCACGGCCGAAGCGTCAAGGGCGACTTCGTCCGCGGTGGCGTTCCCGGAAGCATGCCCGAGCAAATTGTCATTGCTGGTCGCCGTGACATAGACCCCGGCGGGACCCGTCAGGCCGGTTGCCAGCGCGGCTTGCACGTTGCCGTCGACGTGGGCCACGGCGCTGGAATCGATATTCGGGCTGGCCGCCGCCAGGCTGGCGCTGCCGAAGGCGCTCGTGGCGCCGGCCCGGGAAATCACCGAAACATGTGGGGTGTCTTGGGCCGTGACGAACAGGCTGCGATCCGTGATCACGGTCGCACCCGGCGCGACGTAGGCCTGATCTTCTCCGCCGACGTCGAAGGCGCTGCCGGCGCCCGCGGCGCCGATTGCCGGCTTCGAGTTTGCCGTGATCACGTCGGGATGGTTGTCGCCGGTCACATCGCCGACCGCGAGGCCTACCGTGGCGTTGGCGTCGGTGCTGATGTCGGTTCCGCTGCCGAACGTGCCGTGCCCGTCGTTGAGATAGATACGATTGGGCGTGAGCAGGTTACCGACGACCAGGTCGAGATCGTTATCGCCGTCCATATCGGCCAGCACCACGGCTTGCGTCAAGGGACCGGGTTCCGTGACGGTCGTGCCCGTGTCGAAGCCGCGCGTGCCCGGCGTGGTGCTCAGGTTTTTGTACAGACGAACGCCCGTGGCTACGTTCCCGACGACGATGTCCGGGTGGCCGTCTCCGTCGACGTCACCAATGGCGATCGAGCGCGTGATGAATTTGTCGGGGCTGAGATCCACACCGGGATCAAACGTACCGTCGCTGCGGCCGTAATAGATGCGCGTAGTAGCGCCAAAGGCATACTGCGAAGTGAGCCGGTCCAAATCCACTTTCACCGGATCGAGGTTGGCCAGGCCGATCAATTCCTTCTTCGCCAGGTCCGAGAGCGTGGTTAGACCCGAGTCGATGAGCTTGCGCAGATCGAGTTTGATATCGAGCAGATCGTTGACGTCGACGACCCCCTTGTCGACCAGCGTGCCGATATCCGTGAGCGGTGAACTCAACAGGTCGCCCAGTTTGATATCGGGAATCGAGAGATCGCTGACGTCGACGAGGTTCTTGCCGATCAGTTGATCAAGTGCCGTGAGGCCCGAGTTCACCAGGTCATCGAGTGACACCTTGCCCACCGCATTGATCAGGCCGTGCGCGGCAAGCTGCGTGTCGGTCACGAGGCCAGAGGCGGTCAGATCGGTCGGGTCGAGCTGCTTGTCGGTGAAGTTCTGCAGCGTCAGCACGCCGTCGAGCGCCAGATCGCGCAGCGAGGCAATTCCAGCCGAGAGGATGTCGTTCACCGTGATCGGCGCGAGCGGATCGAAGCCGAAGCGGTCGAGCAACCCCTTTTCGACCAGATTTACAAGCGACGTCAATCCGCTGTGAACCAGGTCAACGGCGTCGACGATCGTGCCATCGATAAAATCGCCGACTTTGACCAGTTCGCGATCGATCAACCCGGCCAGGTCGAAGCCCAGATTGCCGGTGACGATATCGACGTTGCCGTCCCCGTCCAGATCCTGGGCGGCGATCGAGGTCGTGAAGTTGACGTCCGTCGAGATATCGTGGGCGACGGAGAAGGTGCGCGTTCCGCCTTGCGCCTGGAATGCCTCGGCATGGTCGCCGGGTCCCTCATTGATATAGAGTCGCGGCCGCCCGTCGAGGTTTCCGACAACCAGGTCCAGGTCGCCGTCGTGATCGATATCAACGACAGCAATCGACGTGGTTTGATCGGCGTCCGAGAAATTGAGCGTCAGAGCGAGTGGTACCCCGCCCGGCGTGGCGAGTACACCCGCCCGGCGGGCTTGCGCCAACAATTCCTCGGCCTGGCTGGAAATGAGCGTGTGACCCGTGGTCGTGAAGATCATCCGGCCGGTGGCGTCGAGCTGCACTTGGATATCGCCCGCCGCACCGGCGCCCGAGAGAATGAGCGTCTGGTCGACGATCTGTTGCAACTCTTGGCGCAGATCGTCGGCCGTGACATTGTCCAGCGTGTTGGCGTCGTCCGGAGCGATCGCGAAATCAACCTCGTGACCATCGAACGTCACCGAGAGGTGCAGCGGATCATTCGCCGCGTTGGTGACGATCAAGCCGTCACGCCGGGCAGCATTGATCGCGGCTTGAGCAGCGTTCGCATCCAGCACGCGCGAGCTGGAGGTGAGGATAATGTTGCCCGTCGCCGGATCGATTCCCACTTCGACCGTGCCGGGGAAAAATCCGGCGGGGGCCAGCTGCGCGTCGATCTGTCCCTGCAAGTCATTGACCAGGTCCTGAACCGTGACGTTGTTGCGCGTGACCGCTGGATCGATCGACACGCCGAGCGATCCGACGCCGATATCGATCCCGGGCGAGAAGTTCCCCTTTCCATCGTTCAAGTAAAGTCGATTCGCCTGCCCCAGATTGCCGGCGATGACGTCCAGGTCGCCGTCCTTATCGAAATCGCCCAGCGCCACGGCCAACGTGAGATCAGGAATCAGGGAGTTCTTCTCGACCGTGGGCACGTCCAGATCATCGAGCGAGCTGAGGACGCTCCCCATGTCTTTGCCGGAGTCGAAGTTGCCCGAGCCGTCATTCAGGTAGCGCCGATTGAATTGCGCGAAGTTGCCGGTCACGAGATCGAGCTTGCCGTCGCCGTTAAGGTCTCCAAGGGCGACCGAGGAGGTGAGCGTGTCACGCCCGCCCACGTCCTGCCCGGCAACACCGCTCATCGGATCGGCGGTGCCGTTATTGATGTACAGACGGTTCTGCGTACCTGCGCCGCCGTCGGCTAGCGCAGCCGAGACGGACAAAACTTGTTCGTTGCTGTTGGCGTTGATGTGCAGATCGTTCGGCGTCACGACATTGGCCCCGTCGCCGACGAAGGCGTGGGCTCCGTTGCTGATCGAGCCGATATCGAGTGCCGCGCCGAGGGCGGCGAATCCATCGGTCGAGGAACTGGACGCGCCGGCATTCGAAACGACCGTGATGTTGCCGAGCCCATCGATGTGCAATTCGCCGGGCACGTTGGCGCTGGTGCGAGCGCCGAAGGCCGCCTCGGCCAGGGTGTCGAGCTCGTTTTCGTTGACGGAACCGGCCACGGCGACGTCGGCCTTCGTCCCTGCGCCCCCGTCCGAGAAGGCCAGCACCGCGCCGCCGGTGGTCGCCAACAGGACGACGTTCGTGGCCGACAGCGTGACGTCTTGGGTGTACGCGCGTGCGATCTCGTTCAAGCCGTTGTGCGCGAACGCGCCGCCGATGCCAAAGTGATTACCGAAGGCCACGGCGCCGGCCGACGCTTCGACGAGCGGCGCCGCATGGGTTTCGAGATGAATTTCGTCGCCAGCCGTAACCTTGGAAGTGTCACGGATGAACGTCTGAACGCTGTCGGTCAGCGAGTTGTAGGCGACATCGCCGGAAAAGCCGAATCCGAAATCGAGCCCGTGATATTGCTCGAGCCCGCCGCCGAGATCGCCGAGCGAACCGCCTGATGCGGCGCCCGCCGTGCTGGTGGTCCACACCTGTTGCGTGGAATTGGCGTCGAGGCGAACGTCGTGCCCTGCGGAGACCAGGCCTTGCACGCCACCGGTTCCGATCGGGCCGATGGGGCCGGCCGAATCGCCGATGAAGGCGTGCGTTTCGCTGTGACCGCTGCGCTCTTCGTCCGTGATCTTGTCGATCGTGCTGGGCGCGGTTTCGACGGTGAAGGCGGCTGCGGCGCCGACGCCCCCATCGTCCCCCGTGGCAATGCTACCGGCAACGTTAACGACCGCGCCCCCGTTTTCGGCATTGAGAAGAATGTCGTGTCCGGCGTGAACCTGGGCGCGATCTTCAATGTACGCGAGCGATTCGTGCCCCAGCACCACCAGTCCGAAAGCTCCTTGCACGCCCACACCGCCCGCCGCGGTGCCCGGCTGCGTGACTTGCACGATGTCATTGGTCGTGGCTGAATGAATCGATATATCGCGCGCCGCATTGACGAGCGTGCGATCGTCGATCGATGACTTGGCGTAGTTGTCGACAAACAGACCATTGAAGTAGCCACCAACCGCCAGGTCTCCGCCCGTGAAATTCAGGGCCGACGAATCCATGCCGGCCATGTTCGTCACGTGAACCGTGGCGGCCGAGTCGATCGTGATATCCTGGTCCACCGCGGGAGCGATCACCGCCGGGCGCTGATTGACGTGCGCTCCGGCGGCGATTCCCGACGCCGCCTGGTTGTAAATCTTCTGATAGTTGACGCCGCCGCCGAGGACGACCACGCCGCCGGGCGCGCTTGCGTTGGATTGCACGAAGCTCGTGCCCATCAAGCTGGGGTCGGCAAGCAAGGGTGCCAGGAACGCGGCCAGTGGATCGAGTGCTGTCGTCACCGCGCCCGCCACGGCGTTGGCGTCGCTGTATTGTTCGGCGATCTTGTCGGTGCCTGTTGCGGTGCCGGGCAGACTGAGATTGAAAGTCGGCTCGAACGTCGAGTTCGGATCGCCCGCGCGGCGTGGGCTGGTGATCGTCGCGGCCGAGGTGACCGACAGTGCGTGCGCCACGTCGACCGTGGCGTTAAAACCGACATAGGCCGTGGCCTGATTGGCGACGCGCGACCACGCCACGGCGCCGCCCAGCCCGACGACCGTTGCATCGGCAGCGTTTCCCGTCGCGCTAATCTGGAATGGCTCGTCGGCGGTGGCATTAATGTCGAGGTTGCCTCCGACGGTGATCGCCGAGCCGTCGTCGATCAGAGCCGCGGCTTTGTTCTCAGAACGCACAAGCGCCACCGAGGCGGCCAGCGAAACGTCCGTCCCGACCCCCGTCGGGCTGATCGTGCGATCGTCGATATCGGTGCTGAGATCGAGTGTAGCCAGGAAGTCGGTCAACTCCTGCACCAGGGTATTCGCGGCGTCAGGCGCCTGCGCGACTTGCCCGAGCGAACGAGTCATGTCCTGCAGATTGATCGAGTGCGACTGGATCGATAAGTCGCCCGCGATGTCGAGCAGGCCGCTGATGTCGGTGCTGGCGTCCGACTGGTAGGAGCCGATGGCCAGCGCCGCGCCGATGCCGATAAAGCTGCCGCTGCCGGGAAAACCGGCCGCGACGACCATGTTCGAAACCGAGTTGGTATTCTCAGAGTCAAACGTCGCGCTTTGGGCGTCGATCGTGGCGCCCGACTTCACGACGACGTTGGAATGCGTCCGTGTCTTGCCGTAGGAGAGCGAAATATTCGCCACATCGCCCGTCTCGGGCACGAGGGTCGTCACAGCCAGGGTATTCTCGGCCGTGGCGGTCGCGTTGACCGTCTGGGCAGCAGTGATCACGGCTCCCACGTCGATCGTGACGTCGGCCGTTGGCGAGGAACTGCCGTAAGTGATGCCGAAGTATTTGCTGCGGGTCGTGATTTGCGCGCTCGATGCGGCGTCGGCGTGCAAAAGCACGTCGCGGGCCGCGCGCAAAACCGCTCCTTGCTCGATGTTGACGATCGCGTCGGCCGTCGCAATCACGGCCGCGGCGTGCCCCGAGACATGGAATACATCGTCCTGATCGATCGGCGCATCAAGCCCCGCGTCAGCCGTGGGATTTGCGTCGGTGTCGATGGCCGACTTCTGCGTCGTGGCCTGGGCATCGAGGCGAACGTCGCGTCCGGAAAGCACAGCTCCCGCGCCAATGTCGATCGAACTGCTCGCGGCCAGGTTCAAGAATCGCGAACTGCCGATCGATAGCGACCAGGTCAGGTTCTGCGCGTCGTGCGCTGTCAGGGTGATATCGCCGGGCGTGAAGAGGCCGGTCGCGTCGGCGACCAGTTGGGCGCCCGCGCCAATGCCGATCAGTGGCGCCGTGATGACGATATTGCCGGAGTTCGCCACCGAGGGATCGCTAAACGGGTTTCCGGCGGCTGCTACTTGGCGTGTGGAGATTCTTCCTGTCGTTGTTACCTCGACATCATCTGCCTGTAGCGTAACATTGGCCAATCCGCTGCCGCCGACCGTTCCGGCGATAATGATCTGGCCCGGCACGACCAGCAGTTCGTCGCCGTTGCCTGTGGAATCGCCCGGCAGAAGGTTGGCGTTGACCGTGATCGCGCCGTCGGTCACGTCGGTGATCGTGTAGACACCGTTATTGATGAGAAAGCCCGTGGCGTGAATCTGCTGGCCGACCTGAAAACCGTCGGCGACGAAGCTGCCGCTTGAGCGTGTGAAGCGGTTATTCGACGAATCAACACCGAGCGACGTCGGGCCGCTGCTGATCGATTCGGCCACGACCGTCAACGAGTCTTGCGAGCTATCGCCGTTCCCTTCGGCCGATGAAACGATCACCGTTCCATGAAATGTGAACGTGCTGTCGCCGTCGGCCGAAAGGTCGATGCCCACCAGGCTCGGCGGTATGACGAGCGGCGTCGTCGGCGTGACAAGCGCCGGAATGTGTGCCGAGGGAGTGATGCCGCCGGCAACTTCATTCGGATCCGGCGAAGGTGTGTCGCCGAGGTCCGGGAAGTTGAGGCCGCCGTCTTGCCAGTCGACAAATAGCGCCCGGAAGACCGGTCGCAAGATATCGCTTTCCCACAACGGGTCATTCCCCGTGCCCGTGGCGTATTTCAGATCGAGCCAACCGGGAATCGGCTCGGCATAGCCACTCGGCTGAACAGCCAGCGTTTGCGGATCGCGCACAAGTTGCACCTGGCGAACGTCCAAAGGATCGTTCACCTGTTGCACGCGCACCGGTCCGGCCAATACGTCGCCGTCGGCCACGTTATCGAGCACGACGCGCAGCGTGCCCGAGGCCGAGGTGACGCTGCCCAGCACGTCGTACGAGAAAGTGCCGTCGGAAACCTGATTCGACAGGTCGCGCTGATTGACGAAGAACTCGGCGATCGGCGTCGGGTTGGCGCCGTCAAAGACCTGGTAGTGAGCGTTGGTGGCCGGGTTGATCGGCTGACCGTTGATTCGCTCGGTGACGTTCGATTTCCAACTAGCTTGCAGTTGGTAGGCCTGTCCGGCCGCGACGGGAATCGTCCACGACGCACTGGCCGTGGCGGCGCCCGTGGCTTGCGGCGCGACGCGATAGGCCAGGTCGCTGACGATCAGGCTATCCTGCCGCCAGTTGTGATCTCCGTCGATCTGCAAGAGCCAGGGCTGCGCGTCGGAAAGAACTTGCTCGCTTGTGCCGTCCGCGAGCGTCGCGTTGACCATGACCCCCGGTTTTTGCAACGTGGTGGTGAGCACGTTGCCGCCGTCGTTGCCGTTCATGTTCAAGAGCGACCAGTCGTACGGCGTCGCGAGCGGAGTTCCCAGGTCGGCAAGGGTATTGTTGACGAGCGCGCTTAGCTGGCCGGCGCTGGCCACGTCGCCGTCGACCGGCTTCTCCTGCAGCAGAATCAGCTTGCCGAGCGTGACGGCATCGGCGAACGCGGCGAACTTACTCGGGTCGAACTCGATATCCGACCCAAGGACCGTCTGCGGACGGTCGAAGAAAACGAAGTTTGGGTTGTCGGACACGATCGGGTCGGTCGCCACCTGGCTGTGAATGCCGAGATAGCTGTCGAGCTTGGCATGGTCGCCGGGCTGGAACACGTCGATCGTCTTCGAACCGATCGTCGCTGTTTCCAGATCCATGCCGTTGGGCAGGTTGATCAGTTGGCCGATCGTTTCCACGTCGAGCCCGTACCGCTGTTGGAACATCTGCTCGACGAACTGCTTGGGAATGGCCGAGATCCCTCCGCCGCTGCTGCTATCGCCGCTGGAAAGGGGATTCAGCGCCAGGCGCAAGGGCTCGATGATGTTGTCTTCCAGCGGCGTGATGAAGTCGTGCAGGAAGTTCCCCAGATCGGCGACGCGCTGCGGCACGCCGAGCATCGGCAGCAAGTGATTCGTGAAGAACGAATCCGACGTATTGCCGTCCTGGTTCGGATCGTTGAACTGCGCCAGGATCGTGTTCATCAGGCCGACCTGATCTTCGGCGGCCGCCCGCTCGGGGTCGGCGTCGTTACCGACTCCTTCGCCTTGGGCGTTTTGCACGTTGCGCAGGGTCTGGTAGTTGAAGACGGCCTCGCTGGCATCGAGCCCGAGTTCGGCCCAGTCTTGCACGCCGGCGTCGATGCTGTCGCGCCAGTACGCGAGATAAGAAGCGTACAGCTCGGCCGTTTGCTGCACGCTGGGAGTCGAGCCCAGCGCGATCAAATGATCGAGCAGGCCGTTGAAATCCGTGGTCGGGGCGGTGCCGTAGGCCGTGATATAGGCGGTCGCGGCAATGTTAGCCTGTTCGGCCACGGCATCCCGCAGCTTGAGGAACTCATCGAGCAGCAGGCCGCGGCTGCCCATCGTCACGAGGGCTTCGTCGCCGCTGCCGGTTGCATCGCCCGCGGAGAGCGGTTCGGCAACGGTGAGCGTGTTGGCCGATACCGCCGTGACGGTGAATTGTCCGTTATTGCTGCCGAAGCCGAAGGCATAAATGGTCTGGCCGACGGCAAAGTGATCGTCGAGGAAGCTGCCGCTTGTGCGCGTGAACTGGTTGGTCGCGCTATTAACGCCCAGCGTGGTATAGCCCGTATCGGCAGCGGCCGTCGGGTCGCCCGGGAACGGCTTGATCAGCGCCTCGTAAACGAAGCGCGTGGGCACGTCGAAGCTGCTGGCCACGGTCGAGCTGTTACTCAGGTCGCCATCCGGCAACAGCGAGCGCAGCGTGTCGTTGTCGTAGCCGGGCGTGGCGTTGCCGATGTAACCTTCGACGATGAAGTGACGAACGGCGTTGGCCAGGTCCTGCGTGTTGTTAAGCACATCCGTGGTCGAGGGATAAATCCCTTCGGCAAATTCGTTGACCAGGTTATGCGCAAAATGGTCGCCGGCGGCATGCGTGGCATAGCCGTAGGCGAACGCCAGAATCTGCAACTGTTGGTCAGGCGTATAGGTCGGATCGCTCTGCGCGGCCCAGGCCATGTCGAGGATGCGCTGCATCCAGACACCGGTATCGACTGGATGGACGACGCTCTGCCCCATGACGAAGTCCGGAAAACCGTCCGGGCCGACCGCGCCGGCGTTGTAGTACGTCGGGTAGCGTGTAATCGCTTCGACCAGCTTGGGATCGACCGTGTAGTCGTGCCCATTGATGGTCAACTGACCGTCGACGATCAGATCGTCGCGGATGTCTTTGGCCGTTTCGACGTGGGTGTAGGGCTTGAAGGCCACGTCATCGAGCGGGCCTTGATCTGCGCTTGTGTCGACGGCGATATGCTCGAAGCCCAGCAAGTGTCCCGCTTCATGCGCGACCACGGTCGACAGATCGCTGGTGTAGGCTTGCGCGCTTGTATCTCCGGCGCCGATCTTCTGACTGAAGACGAGCGCCGCGTCGCGGTGATCCTGGTTGGCGGTATCGATCTTCTCGGCCACGCCGAGGAAATCGCCAAAGCTGGCGAATTCGGCGCCGGAGCCGCCTATATATATGGTCGAAAACTCGTTGCCCGCGGCTGGCATTTGATCGGTGAACGTGACCCCGGTTCCGGCGAACTCGGCGTTGAGCGACGCGACCAGGCTCGTTTCGATCGTCGATTCCTGGCCGGCCAGCGCGGCAGGCGCGGCAAAGGCAGGGATATTGATGCCGGCGATGGTCACGGGGCCGTCGTAGCGGAAATCGTGCGCTCCCTGAAAATCGAGGTAGAAGGTCTGGGGCGCCGCCAAGGTCGCGGCCGTGGCATCGACCGGCACCAAATCGAGCTGTCCGAGCGCTTGCAAGAGTGCGGCCGAGCGATCGTCGACTCCCGGCGCTACGGATAAGAGCACACGCTCTTCGAGCTGCTCGAAATCCGCGGCCAGAAATCTCGCTCGGGCAGCACGCAAGTTCGCCTTGCGCTGTTGCGATTTCTTCATGTGACCTGTCAATGCGGAACGGCGGCGACGAGATGCGCTCATGGAACTGCCCAATCGAAGCGAGGACGCTTACGAGAATGCGGAAATGAATTGAGGCTGGCGCCGCGCACGCGCGAGCCCTCCGATGGCTGCACGACGCGCCGCTCGACGATTACGCACGACGCCTCTGCTGTTCCGCAACAGAACGTCAGTCAGCCATGGCAATAGCGCGGCTGCCCCGCCGCGCGCCGCGCCAACGGGCGACAGCAATTACCATTAGCCCAGCACCAATGAGAACAATCGAACTCGGTTCAGGAGTTGCGTGTCCGATCGTGAAATCATCAAGAACGACCGCCGAATTGGCGACTTGAAAGCCGTAGATATCGGCGCTGCCGCGCTCGATGCCGCGAAAGCCGCCGACGTTGACTCCTCCGGGAGTCGAGATGGGTGCCGACGTGTTGAGGTCGTACGATTCGAGGATCGAGCCATCAAACGCCAGGGCCGCGATCGTGACGTCCGGCCCTAGCCCCGCCGAGTAATTCACAAGCGCGCCGACTTCGCTGACGGGCGAAGTGAGGGTGAGCGTCATCGTTCCGCTCGGGGCGTTGAGCCCGACGTAACCCACGCGCCCGGTGTTCCAACTGCCGTTGGGCACGATGTTGTAGACCGAGTTGCCGATCACGGCGCCCCCTTGCACCGCGGAATTGGACGAAGCCCATTGGATGTCCAAGCCGACGAGTCCGCCGACTTGCACGGGGCCCGGACCGAACGAGAAGGGGGAAGAAAATTGACTGAAGTCGACGACCGTGGTCGAGGGACCGAATGTCCCGACGGAAGTGACCAGCGTGGCCTTGGCATAACTCGCCAAGACAAGGACCATCGACATGCCCCAAGCGCAGCGCAAAACGGTTAATCTCAAGTGCCGATCTCCAGGTGCCAACGCCCACTTAACCTCAGGCTTCAGTAGCCTAATCGCGGCTTCGGTCGCCGGCCAGCAAAAATATGAGAAGGGCACGGGTTGCATAAACATCGAGTGATCGATCTTTGACCAGCGGATCAGTAGTTCATTGTCATGAGCGCCCCTGCTTAGGGGTACGGTTCTCGACGTCCGTAGTACTCACTGTGTTTTCGTTTCAAGCTGAGCCAGCTGGCGGTGCGCCAGATGCAAGGCCAGGGGCAAGGCCCACTTGGCGATTCCTTCGCTATGCTGCGGAGTCGTTGTGTCGAGCTTTGCCACGAGCTTGGTCAACGATTCGAGCTGTTTGGCTTGCGCATCCCGATCGCCAACATCGCGGTAGGCGAGCGTGAGCATCGTTTCGGCCGTGAGTCGGCTAATGCGAATCTGATCGAGCCGGCGCGGCGCGGCGAGTTCGGCAAAGCCATGGATCGGTAGCGCCTTGGATAAGGTCGCGATTGCTTCGGCGGGCTGGCCCGCGCGATATTGCAATGACCCGTACAGGGTTTGGAACACCGGATTGCGCTGATCGGACGCCGCCAGACCCTGGGCGATGGCCAGTGCGCCCTGCAAGTCGGGCAAGGCTCTTTCGCCCGCCATGCAAGCCATGGCGATGGCGGCACGTTCGGGCAGGCCGTCGCTGGTGCCAAAGCGATTCAAGAAGTCAGCGCAAGTGGTCTGGTAGCCGACGGTATCGCCGGCAGCCAGTTGCACCATGGCGAGCTGGTAAAGCGTTTTCCAGGTCGGGCCACTGACCTCGAGCGCCCGCGCAAAGGGCTTCACCGCTTCCTGCCACTGACCGAGCATGGCCAGCGCATCGCCCAGGCCGTAGAAGACCTCGACCGTCGTATATCCGGCCGTGATCGCGGCGCCGTAATAGTCCCTGGCCAGTTTCCAGTTCCTCGTCGCCTCCTCTTTGTCGCCGGCTTCGTCCAAGAGGTTTCCCAGGTGCAGGTGCGCTCGGCCCACGCCCACCAGGTACAGCCCAACGCCTGGATGCTCGCGATCGAGTTCTTCGTAGATTTCCAGCGAGTGCCGATAGGAGGCTTCGGCCTCGGCGCGTTGGCCATTCAGCCGTTGCAGATAGGCGAGGTTGAAGTACTTGTGGCCCAGGTCGGCGCGATAGTCGGGGACACTTGGGTTTTCGCGTGCCAGCGCCTCGTAAATATCCACCGACCGCTTGAAGGAGGCCTCGGCGTCGGGCAGCCGATCCAGGTCGACTTGCACGACATACACGGCGTTGTAAGCGTTGGCTAGTTGCGCGCGGTACTCATTGATGGTCGGGTTGTCGCGCGCCAGTTTTTCATAGAGTTCGACGCTGCGCAGGTCGGCCGCTTCGGATTCCTTCAAGCGTCCGACGCGCCGCAGCAGCTCGCCCAGGAAGTAATAGACTCGGGCCACGCCCGCCTCATAGAGAGCAGTGCCCGGCGACGCTTGCAGCTGTGGTTCGTAGATCGATAGTGCCTGGCGCAGCGCGGCCTCGGATTCCGTGGTCCGATTGAGTGACGACAGCAATGACCCAAGGCTGGCCGAGACGTTGGCCGATTTGGTCACGTACTCGGTCGCATCGGGTTGCTCGCGGGCCAGTCGTTCGTAAATCGAGAGCGCTTGACGGTACGCTGCCTCGGCGCCGGCCAGATCGGGCGACCCGGCCAGCACTCTTCCGCGCCAGTGATAAGCCAGCGCTAATCCGCTTTGATAGTTGACATTGGCCGGCTCGCGATCGACCAGGCGCGTGTACAGGTCGATGGCCTTGTCGAACGAGGCCACCGCTTCTCCCGGTGCGCCGATCGCGTCGGTAATATTGCCAACCCGGATGTACGTGGCGGCGAGCTCGCCTTGCAGCGCCGGATCGTCTGCCTGCTCGCCGATGAATCGCTTGTAGTACGCAAGCGCCGAGTCGAGCAGCTCTTTGCGCAGCGGTTGCAGTCCGGGCACGTTCAGCAACTTGCTTTCGCTGACGGAGGTGAAGTAATCGTTTACCGCTTCACGAGCTTGCTCGAAATTCGCTTCGGCCACGGCGCGCTGTTTTTCGACTTCGCTGCGCTCGGCCTCGGCCAGCCGCTCGGCGCGCGTCGCGCGGACCGCTTGCCATGTGCTAACGATGATTCCGCCGATCAGTGCCAAGACGACGAACGACGCTGTAACGAGCGGCACGCGATTGCGACGCGCAAACTTCCGACAACGGTCGATCGTTGAAGGCGAATGAGCATCCACCGGCTCGTCGCGCAGATAGCGCTGGATGTCACGGGCCAGGCTGTTGGGGGTCTCGTAGCGCTTCGTGCGGTCCTTCTCCAGCGCCTTCAGCACGATCCAGTCGAGATCGCCACGCAGGACTTGCGCCAAGCGACCGGGCTCGACCTTGCGCTGCGCCGCGACCATGGTGCGGGTTTGTCCGAGCGTGTCGACGAAGGCGCTCGGTCTGGTGGCTTCCTCTTCGCAAATGATGCGGCGCACTTCGTCGTAAGAGGCCTCGCGAATCCGCTCGCGACTGAAGGGCGTCGTGCCGGTCAGCAGCTCGTACAGCAGCACGCCCAGGGAATAAATGTCGCTGCGCGTATCGACGTCGATGGCCGACAACTCGGCCTGTTCGGGGCTCATGTACAGCGGAGTCCCGATCATCTGCGCAAAGTTCGTAAAGAGCGTCTTGTCGGTGAGCTGCTGATTGGTCGCCTTGGCGACGCCAAAATCGATCACCTTGGGCACGGGCCGGCCGTCAAGCGAGGTCACCAGCACGTTGGAAGGCTTCAGATCACGATGAATGATCCCCTTTTGGTGCGCGTGCTGAACAGCGCTACAAACCTTGATGAACAGCTCGAGCCGATCGGGCACGGACAACTGCGCTTGATTGCAATACTCGGTAATGGGAACGCCGCGAACGAGTTCCATGACAAAGTACGGGCGGCCCGCCTCGGTCGCTCCGGCATCCAGGACGCGGGCGATGTTCGGATGGTCCATAAGGGCCAAGGCCTGTCGCTCGGCCTCGAAGCGGGCGATCACCTGCCGAGTATCCATGCCCGGCTTGACGATCTTCAGGGCGACGCGTCTGCGGACGGGGAATTGCTGGTCCGCCATGTAAACGACGCCCATGCCCCCTTCGCCGATCTCTTGCAAAAGCTTGTAAGGACCGATGATGGTCCGCTGGCCTTCGGACCCTGGGGCGACGGCCGCGGCGGTAACCTCGACGGCGGGGTGGTTGAGAAAATCGCCGGCGTTTTCCAGGGCGCGCACCAGCCCTTCGACCTCCGCACGCAGCGCGGCGTTACCGCCGCAAGCCTCGTTCAGGAAGGCTTCTCGGTCGGTGGCCGCGCTGATCTCGATCGCCCGGCCGAAAATGGATTTTGCGTCGGCAGCATGAGCCTTCATTGCGCGCGCCCCTCCGGAAAGGCCCGATAACTAGTCATGCGACGAGAACGACCACCGACTGCCAAGAATTTGGCAATTATTTTTTATCGCACGGTTCAATCCCGGGACCGGCCGAGCTTGCGGGCAAGCCAGGCGCGGGCGAAAGCCCAATCCCGGTACGCCGTCCGGCTGGAGATGCCCAAAAGCGTCGCCACCTCGTCCAACGTCAAAGCCGCGAAGAAATGGAGTTTTACAACCTCGGCTGCCTGATGATCGACCTGGTCCAACAGTTCCAACGACTCATGGACAGCCAACACATCGTCGTCGGGGTCTGTTACGGCCGGCTCGACATCGTCGGAAGCGATTCGCGCGAATTCTCCTCCATGCTTAATGCGGCCTTTGCGGCGGGCGCTCTCGACAAGAATTCGCCGCATAGCTTCCGCCGCGGCGGCATAGAAATGGCCCCGGCCATCCCACTGCCCCTGCCCCTCGGCTTCGGAGCCGCGGGGAACGAGCCGTAGATAGGCTTCATGGACAAGCGCCGTGGGATCGAGCGTCTGGCCGGGCTTTTCGGCCGCCAACTTGTGAGCTGCCAACCGCCGCAGCTCGGCGTAGACCAGGGGCAAAAGTTCTTCCGCCCCTTGTGGGTCACCGCGCTCGATCCGGGAAAGAATCTCGGTTACGTCGGCCATCGTCGGTCCATGATAGCGGGCTGAAAGCGCGGTGCCACCTACGCCAATTAATGCCCCAAAATGCCCCGGGTTCGCGGCCAGGAGGTGCGATTTTCTACTTCCCGTCCCTGGCAAGAGGGCCAGGCGAGGGTCTCGATTGTCGGCAGCGCACGTGCCATTCTTTATCCGGCACGTCGAACTGTGCCGATCGATTCTACCTCTCACCCTGCCCTCTACCCCCTCTACCCGAGGGAAGGGGGGGGCGACGTTGCCTGCTGCCACCAAGGAAAGCGGTGACGGAAGCGGTTATGTTACAGGATGGTTGGCGCTGTCGTTGGTTCAGGGCATTGCAGAAAGTTCCCGCTTCGTCGTACAGGAAATACGTACATTGATGGAAAAGCGAGGAAGCCCGATGAAGATGCGCCGCCGGGATTTTGTGCGCTTGGCCGGCTGTGGGGTCGCAACGCTCGTGGTGCGGCCTCTCGGGGCGCAAGCACCTGGCCAGGATGAATCTGCACCTGCTCCCCGGGTCGTGCTGACCTGGGGGGCCAATGGTCACGGCGAGGGTGAGTTTGACATACCGATCGCGGTCGCCGTGAATCAGAAACAGGAGATCCTGGTCACCGACTTTCGGCAGTCGAACGCCGAGGCCAGGTCGCGCGTGCAACGCTTCGATCGTGAAGGGAGATTTTTAGGGGCCTTCGAAACCGATCCCATGCCCGGCGGCCTGGCCCTGGACGAAGAGGGTCTGCTTTATGTATCGCACATGATGAAGCACAAAGTGGCCGTCTACGATCCGGCTGGCAAACTTGTCCGCGAATTCGGCAAGCAAGGAACAGGCCCCGGAGAGTTCGACCAGCCGGGCGGTATCGCCGTCGCGCGAGATGGATCGCTGTACATTGCCGACCAGGTAAACCGGCGCGTGCAGCGAGTTTCTCCGAAGGGCGAGCCGATCAGCGCCTGGGGCAAGTACGGCGTGGCGACCGGCGAGTTTGGCGGCAACTCATCGCCGAAAGGGCGTGGCGGCGGACCGCACTTTCTGGCCTTCGACAGTCAGGATGACCTGTATACGACCGAGGCTTCGGTCGGTCGCGTGCAAAAATTCAAGGCGGACGGCACGTTTCTGCTGGCCTGGGGAGACAACGAAGTGGGGCCTGGCCATTTCGGCGGCCACAAGTACATGCCGGGGCCATTGGCCGTCGCGGTCGACCACAAGGACCAGGTTTGGGTAAGCTCTACAAATCACTACATCCACCAGTTCACGCCGGAAGGGCGCTTTGTGTGCCGAGTGGGTGGCGAAGGGTCGGAATCGGGCCAATTTCGATTGCCGCATGGACTTGCCTTCGACGACGAGCATCACTTATACGTTGCCGATGCGCGGAACTCCCGGATACAAAAGCTGGCTGTTTGATGTGGTTTCCTGCCTTCACGGCCGCGGTTGAGTGGCAGGGCTTCTAACGGCACACGTCCGCGAGCGCCGACCCATCAGCTAAGCAAATCAAGAGTCGGAGAGACACAAAATCGTATGGGAAGAATTTTCGAGAAGCGTAAAGAGTCGATCTTCAAGACGGCGGCTCAGAAATCGAAGCTGTACGCCAAGTACGGCAAGCAACTGTACATGGCGGCCAAGAACGGCGTGCCCAACCCGGATGTGAATCCCGCCCTGCGGAGCATGGTGGAAAAGGCCAAGCGCGAGCAGGTCCCGAGCCATGTGATCGAAAAGGCGATCCAGAAAGCGGCCGGCGCGGGGGGCGAGGACTTCACGCCAGCGCGCTACGAAGGGTTTGGTCCCGGCGGCGCGCTGGTGATCGTCGATTGTCTGACCGACAACAATCAACGGACGATCTCCGAGGTTCGGAGTTGTTTCACGAAGACCGGCTCCAAGCTGGCGGCCAACGGCTCGGTCGTGATGTCGTTCGACCATTTGGCCGTTCTGTCGTTCAAGGGAGATAACGAAGACCAGGTGCTCGAGGCCATGTTCGCCGCGGATGTCGCCATCGACGAGGTCGAGAGCAAAGACGGCTACATTACGATCTTCGCGCCGCCGGCCGAGTTCTTCAAAGCCAAGACCGCCCTGCTCAATGCCTTCCCCAACGTCGAGCTGGAAACCCAGGAAATCACTTTCCTGCCGCAGACCACGAAAACGCTCAGCGACGAGGAACGGCCGCTGTTCGAGAAGTTTCTCGAGATGCTGAACGACTGTGACGACGTGCAGGACATTTACCACAACGTCGCGCTTTCCAGTTGACACGGGTCAGCATCGCGCACGTCCTCTTTAGTCGTTTCCGTCGCGGCGATGGTGCGCCGATTCGCTGCCCCTCGCAATCTCGACGGGGTGCGGCACCGAATTTGCCGCCTCTTGTTACTGCTGGTGCCCGGGTGGGCACCGCCGGCTTGACACCCGTCGCAAGTAACGGCTGAGAAGTCAGGGATCGATCGGGCCTGAATCCAGTCCGAGCAGGATGCGAGCGTATCGAGCAACCGCGAAAGAATTGAAAAGTGGGCAAGGGAGCGATCCGCAATGCCAACGACCATGTCCACGTCATTATCGAACGCGCAGGACGAACCATTTCTGACGCCGATTGAGCGGCCGGCCGGCTTGATCAAGAAGCTCGTCTATACCGCGATGCGGTGGCAATTCGGTAAGGTTCCGACGCCGATAAAGGTATTGCTTTCACGTCTGCCGACGGCGTTTGGCTTGTTTTCGGCCAGGATCAGCAAGCTCGACAGGAAGCTCTCTCTGCCGCGCGAAACGGTGATGTTGGTGCGCGAGCGCGTCGCCAGGCTGAACGTGTGCCTGTTCTGCATCGACATCGGTCGAGCGTTCGTCATCAAGGAGTCGATGAACGAGGCGAAGTTCGACGCCCTGGAAGACTATCGCACCAGCCCGTTGTTCTCGGAAGCCGAACGGGCGGCGCTAGACTACGTGACGGAATTGACCAGATTCAAGCACGTCGATCCGGGGACATTCGACCGGCTGGCCGATCACTTTTCGGAGCGCCAGATTTGCGAGATCGTGTGGCTCGTGGCCAGCGAGCACTACTACAATATTTCCAACATCGGCCTGAATATCCATTCCGATATGCTGTGCGACATCAACCGAAATAGGAAGTCGGTCCCGTCCCGAGCTCGCTGACGGCCTCTTGGCTGCACAAGGGTCGCTAGCCAACGCGATTCCATCGGC
This sequence comes from Pirellulales bacterium, assembly GCA_035546535.1. Classification (NCBI taxonomy): domain Bacteria; kingdom Pseudomonadati; phylum Planctomycetota; class Planctomycetia; order Pirellulales; species Pirellulales bacterium. The sequence goes on from DASZWQ010000078.1 coordinate 33,150, forward strand.
GCTTGACCTTCGCGACGATCGCGCGTCCTCTCGACTCGATATAATCAGGGACGACGCGGTCCAGGCTTTGACGGCACTTCTTGTGGATGGTTCTCGATGGACACCTCTGCTTTCCCAACGCTCAGCCAGGCGGAGCTCAGCCACGTCCAATCGCTGGGCGAGCCTTGTCATTTCGAAGACGGTCAGCCCGTCTTTCGGGCCGGCCAGCCCAATATCGATTTGTACGTCGTGGAGCTCGGCCAGATCGAAATCCAGAATCCCGCCGACCAGGATCGCATGGTCACGATGCACGGCCCCGGTCAGTTCTCGGGCGATATCGATCTGTTGACCGGCCGGCCCGTGATGGTCAGCGGCATCGCGCGAGGCGCGACGCGCGCCTGGAAGATTTCGAACAGCGAATTACGCGCCCTGCTGAATCGCGTGCCCAGTTTGGGCGAGAAGCTGATCGTGGCCTTTACCCGCCGGCGGGAGTTGCTGTCGCAGCTCAGTGCGTTTGGATTGCGCGTCGTCGGGCCGGGGTACTGTCGTGACACGAATACGGTGCGCGAGTTTCTCTATAAGAATTTCGTTCCGTTCACCTGGTTCGATAGCGAGACCGCTGCCGGACAAAACGAGCTGGCGAGGTTGGGCTCGCCAGGAAGGATGCCCGTCGTCGATTGCGGCGGCGGGCATGTCCTCGTCAATCCAACGCTGCACGAGCTGGCAAACGGCGCCGGGATTTGGCAGCCGTGTCCATCGCAGGAAGTCGACCTGGCGATTGTCGGCGCAGGGCCGGCCGGCATCACGGCGGCCGTTTACGGCTCGTCGGAAGGATTGTCGACCTTGATGCTCGATCGGCTCGGGCCGGGTGGGCAGGCGGGCGGCTCCTCGCGCATCGAAAACTTCATCGGCTTTCCCGCGGGGCTGAGCGGTGCAGACCTGGCCACGCGCGGTGTCTTGCAGATGCTCAAATTCGGCGCACGTATCGTGGCGCCGGTGAATGTACAGAAACTATCGACGGCGCCGCGCGATGGGCTGCACACCCTGCAACTGGATTGCGGCGCCGAGATCAAAAGCCGGGTGGTTTTGCTCGCCTTGGGCGTGCGCTGGCGACAACTGGAAGCATCGGGCGCCAAACGATTCCTGGGGGCCGGCATCTATTATGCCTGCACGACCGTCGAGGCGGACCTGTACGACAAAAGCGACGTCGCTGTCGTGGGCGCCGGCAATTCGGCCGGTCAGGCCGTGATGTTTTTGGCCGAATGTTGTCCCGATCGCACGGTGCATCATGTGGTGCGGAGCAAGCTGGGGCCTTCGATGTCTGAATACCTGACGCACAGGATTCGGGCGGCGAAGAACGTCGTGGTTCACGAGGACACCGAGATCGAGGCGATCGAGGGGGATCGTCGCATCGAGAAGATCCTGGTCAGGACGAAGGCCACGCAGTCGAAAGCGTGGCTTCCCTGCTCGGCCGTTTTTGTATTCATCGGCGCCGAACCGTCGACCGGGTGGCTTCCTCAGGAGATCGCCCGCGATGAGAACGGTTTTTTGCTGACCGGTACCGACGCCCTTCGCTCAGGCCAATGGCCGCGTACGGATCGGGATCCTTGTCCGTTGGAGACCTCGGTTCCGGGCATCTTGGCCGCGGGGGATGTTCGCTCGGGCTCGGTCAAACGAGTCGGCTTCGCCGTCGGCGACGGTTCCCTGGCCGTCACCTGCGCGCACCGGTTGTTGTCGATCGATCGGTAGAGGATGTGGGGTTCTCGTTCGTCCGCGTGCTTTCGCCGTCCACCCCGCTCGGCCAATCGCGCGGCTCTATTCCCGCGAACCACCGCGCCGCGTAGGATGATTTGCGACATTTGCCCATCGGGGTGGCCGCCAGGCCGGCGCGCCCGAATTTCGGAGTTCCTTCCGAGATCGCCGCGTGCTCTTGTTTGGGAGTAATTCCACCTATGACTACTCAGTCGATCGCTTCTGCTGATCCGGCCGCTCGCCCGAACCCTCTGCGTGTATGGCCGGCGGTGCTACTGCTGGTATTACTGGTGGTGGCGAGAGTCTCGCCCTATCTGGCCCAAGAGATGTCGTTCGGCCTGTTTATGTTCGCCGTGAATACTCCGTTGGTCGCCGGTTTGGGAATTCTCTTGTGGTGGATGTTCGGCAGCCGCGCGACAGGGCGCGAACGCTGGTTCGGTCCGCTGGCCGTGGTGGCGATCGGCGCTCTGTGCTATTTCCTCCTGGATCCATCGCTCAAGGGGATGGGATTCTTCTTCTATATCGTGCCGACCGGAATGGCGGCACTCAGTCTGACGCTGATCTGCCTCGGCCGGCTGCGGTCGGATGTTCGCCTGTGGGGTGCGCTGGCGGCGGCGCTCGTCGGATTCATGGGCTGGGACCTGGTACGCAGCGAAGGCATCTGGGGTGATTTCAAAACGACGCTTGCATGGCGCTGGAAGCCGACGGCCGAAGAGCTATTCTTGGCGAGCTTGGATAAGGAGGGCGCGTCAGCAGCTCCAACAGCGGAGGGAGCCGTCTCGAGTGAGGATGCGGCAACTCCGACCTGGTCCGAGTTCCGCGGCCCCCAGCGCGATAGCGTCGTACACGGTGCGGCAATCGACACGGATTGGAAGAACCATCCTCCCAAGGAGCTTTGGCGCCGCAAGGTCGGTCCGTCCTGGTCGAGCTTTGCCGTGGCCGGTCACTCGATTTTTACGCAGGAGCAGCGCGGCGATGCCGAAGCCGTCGTTTGCTATGACGCCGACACGGGCAACGAGCGGTGGATTCACACGTCGCCAGCCCGCTTCTGGGAATCTGTCGCCGGGGCCGGGCCACGGGCCACGCCCACGCTGAAGGATGGCAAACTGTTCGCCGTCGGGGCGACAGGATTAGTTCATTGTCTCAATCCCGCGAATGGCGCCGTGATCTGGGAGCGCGATCTCACGAAGGATGCAGCGCGCGAGCCGTTGACGTGGGGATTCTCGTCTTCGCCGCTGGTCGTTGGGGATGTGGTGGTCGTGTACGCAGGCGGAGCCGACGACAAGGGCGTGTTCGCCTACGACATCGCCTCGGGCGAGCCGCGATGGAGCGTTCCGGCCGGCGACCATAGTTACAGTTCGCCCCACCGCGCGAACATCGCGGGGCGCGATGTCGTGCTGATGCTGACCAACACCGGGCTCACGGCCATCGATCCCGTCGACGGTAAGAAAGCGTGGGACTACGAGTGGAAGTACGAAGGCTATCGAACCTTGCAACCACTCGTGGTCGATGGCTCGGGCATCCTGCTCGGCACGGGCATGGGCACCGGCACGCGGCGCGTGGACGTAAGCCTGGCCTCTGGAACCCCAGAGATCAGCGATCGCTGGACATCGCTGGAAATGAAGCCCGACTTCAACGACTACGTCGCCCATAAGGGTTTCTTGTACGGCTTCGATCATAATTTCTTTTCGTGCGTTGACCTGGAGACGGGCAAACGCACCTGGAAAAAGCGCGGCTACGGCAACGGGCAAGTTCTGCTGCTGCCGGACGCCGATCAACTGCTGGTGCTCAGCGAAAGCGGCGACGTCGCCGTGCTCAGCGCAGATTCCAAGAACTCGCAAGAGCTCGCCCGGACCAAGGTGCTGGACAACAAAACCTGGAACCATCCCGTGCTGGTGGGCGATCGGCTGTACGTCCGCAACGGCGAAGAAGCGGTTTGCCTGCAACTGCCGCTGCTCGCGACCGCGACGAGCACGACAGCGATCGATAGCCCATAGGCGCGAATGATCGATGCGATTGTTGCGCGTCGATCTGGGAATGCCGGCGCCCTATTTTCGCTGGCGGCTGTGCTGCGCCACGGCCCAGCGACGGAGCTCTCCGAACAGTCGTGCGAGGGCCGCGGGCTGGTAGTGGGCGTTGAGGCCGCTGGGGTTGGGCAGGACCCAGGCGTGGCTGCCGCCGAAGGGAGCCTTTTGCAGTCCCACCCCGGCTTCCTTGTTGCCCGACAGGATGCGGTAAGGACCAAGGCCGACGAAGGCGACGACGGTGGGGCGCCAGCGTTTGACTTTGGCCTGGAGCCGCTTGCCGCCGGCACGTAGTTCGTCGTCGGCAAGCTCATCGGCGCGGGCGGTGGCGCGTTCGACGACGTTGGTGATGCCATATTTGAGCTCCAGAAGCAAGGACTCTTCGAAGGGGGAGAAGAGGCGCGGCGTGAAGCCGCCGCCGTACAGGGCCGGCCAAAAACGGTTGCCGGGACGGCCGAAATGGTGACCAATCGCTGCCGTGTACAGGCCGGGGTTGATGCCTACGAAGAGGACAACGAGGTCTTTCGCGACGAGGTCCGGGACGAACTTGTCGCGGGCCGCGAGGATCTGGCTTTTGGTAGGTTTCCAAGGGGTGGGCAATGGACGATTCATCGGGCGGCCAACCTTATCGCAGCGCGCACGCTCTCGCAAATGATTACAATAATCGCACACCGAAAGGGCTGAGCGATCCACCTCAACGCCGAGTGAAATAAGATTATGCGCACCACACTATTGCTCGCCCTTGTTTGTTGTCTCTCGGGAGCCGCGATCGCCGCCGACTTCGAGCAGGAGAAGCTTCAGAATTGGCACCAGTGGCGCGGTCCCCTGGCGAATGGTTTTGCGCCAGACGCCGACCCGCCCACGACCTGGGGTCCCGACTCGAACGTCCGCTGGAAGACGGCCGTTGCCGGCCAGGGTGAATCGACGCCCATCGTGTGGCAGAACCGCATCTTTCTCACCACCGCGATTAAAACCGATCGCGAAGAAGAGAAGCCGCCCGCCGAAACGGCCGAAGCACCCGGCGGCAATCCCTTTCGCATTGAGCGGCCCACGCACTATTACCAGTTCGTGGTGCAATGCTATGACCGTGGGGCCGGCAATCTGCTGTGGCAAAAAATCGTCGTCGAGGCCGTGCCTCACGAAGGACATCATCTGGACCACGGCTACGCGTCGCCTTCTCCGACAACCGACGGCCAGTTCGTTTACGCCTCGTTCGGCTCGCGCGGCCTCTACTGCTTTGACATGGACGGCAATCTGCAGTGGGAGCGCGATCTCGGCGACCTGAGAGTGTACCGTTTTTTTGGCGAAGCCACTTCGCCGGTGCTCTCGGGCGACACGCTGCTGGTGAACTGGGACCATGAAGGCGATTCGTTTCTCTATGCTCTCGACGCCCACACCGGCAAGACTCGTTGGCAAGCGCCGCGCGAGCTGGGTACATCGTGGTCGACGCCGCTGGTGGTCGACTATGACGGCCGCAAGCAGATCGTCGTTAACTCGAACAAGAAGGCGCGCGGTTACGATTTCGCAACTGGCGACGTTCTCTGGGAGTGCGGCGGGCAGACGCGGGCGATCATCCCCTGTCCTGTCGCGTACGACGGCAAAGTGTTCCTGATGAGCGGCTATCCGGAAAGCGCGCTCTTCGCCGTGCCGCTGGATGCGAAAGGGGACATCACGGGCACGGACAAGATTGCCTGGTCTCGAACTAGCGACACACCGTATTGCCCATCACCGGTTCTGGTTGACGGGAATCTTTATTTCAACAAGTCGAATGGCACCGTCCTGACGTGTCTTGAAGCGAAGACAGGCAAGCCGCTGATCGAAAAGAAACGCATGCCGGATCTCCGCGCCGTGTACGCGTCGCCCGTGGCCGCGCGGGACCGGATCTATTTCACAGACCGTGACGGCACCACCCTGGTGCTGGCCGCCGGACCGGAAATGAAAGTCCTGGCCACGAATAAGCTCGACGCACCGATCGACGCCTCGGCGGCCCTGGTTGGTAAAGAGATCATTCTGCGCAGCAAGACGCACCTGTATTGCATTGGCGAATGAGCGCGGGTTCGTGGGCGTGGCGGTTTCCCTCGACGAGAAGGAAGTGGTGCAGCCGCCGCGCGACATGGAACGGATTCGCACTCACTGTGCTGGTCATCATTGCCGTGGTCGTATTCCTGGTGATTGGCAAGGCCGTATCAGCTTCGGCGGCGGATCGTCAGGTGGTGAAGCTCGAGGAGGGGGAAGCGACGCTCGACTTTGAGCTGACGCCGAATGCAAAATGAAGTCGCGATCACAATACCATTCGGGGACCTGGCCTGGCCACCTTGTTTGGAGCCGTGGACTATTTGGGCACTTCACATGCTCGAAGCCACCTCTTGTAACTTCGCGATCTCAGCCGGCGGACAATCGATCGATGGTGCCTTTAGCCCGACCGGATTCTTCTTGAGCAGCGAAGCCAGAAACACGCACGCGGCCAGGTAGGTGCCGGCGAGTGTTGGGTGGCTCTGGTCGCGGTCATAAAGATTTGGCGTTTCGTGCCTGGCTCGATACTGCTGCCAGGCAACTCCGACAGGCACCACGATGGCCCCCAGCTCCTTTCCGACCGAGTTGTAAGCGTCGGTGATTGCTTGCTGGGCATCGGGCATGTTTTGCCGCGCCCAGGTCATGTAAAGCACCGTCTTCGAGCTGGCCCGCTTGACACAATCGTCGAACAGACGCACGTTCTCGGCCATTCTCTTGGCATTTTTGACCGGCAGCGTACTTTGCTCCTGCAAGACGACGTAATCAAAGCCACCGGTCTCGATCGCCTTCGCGGCTCGGCCGGCATTCCAATGCGTCCTCAGGGACGCTCCGCCTGCGCTGATCAGATCGTATCCAACGTGCAAACCTCGCGCTGCGGCCATTTCCGCGAGAAGCCCAGGCAAGTTATTGCGCTGCGTAAAGCTATTGCCAATGAACAGCATTTCGATCGACGATGGCTGCTTGGGCCTGGCCATGAGTTGCTTCGACCTCTTGGCAATCACGTTTCGCCATACGTCAATCCACCGCGCAACGTGGTACAATGCCGGTCGCGATTCCTGACGTTCTTGTGATCACAACTAACGTCAGGTCGCGAGCATTGCAATATGTTTCAAGGAGCACTGGGCATGGCTCTGCGACTTCGTTTGGGGACCTCGCTGGCGCTGCTCGCGGTCATCGCTCTTCTGTCGAGCGGTCCGGTAATTGCCGACGAGCCGCCGTCGGCTGATGACACGGCGATTAATATCCCGCGGCCTGACGAGCATGATCTCGTCGTAGACCTGGCCCACTTGCTCAAAGCGACCGACGAGCGAGAAATCCAAGAGATCACTGCTCGCCTGGTCGCCGACAAGGCTATACCGATCGTGGTCGTGACGATCGAATCGATGAAGGCCCACAGCCCTTTCAATCTGCGGATCGAGACGTTTGCGAATCTGTTGTTCGATCAATGGCAGATCGGCGCCGCCGAAATCGACGGGCAGGAGTGGAATCGCGGCATCCTGCTTTTGGTCTCCAAGGGGGATCGCAAGGCGCGCATCGAACTCGGCGGCGGCTGGCGGCGCGATCAGGATCGCGAGTGCCAACGCATTATGCAGGACAAGATCGTTCCGCATTTCAAACGGAACGACTACTCGGGCGGGATCCTGGCCGGAGTCAAGGCGCTCGACGCTTTAGCGCGCGACCAGACAAAGCCGCGAGCCGCCGCCGCTCCCGGCGGGCTGCCCGGAGGCACGCCTCCGGCGCTCGTGCCGCCATCAAACACGCCCCAGCAGCCCGCTCCTCAGGGTGCCGCGGCGCACGTCAACCGACCGATGCCACAGCTCCCGCAGCAGTTCCCGCGCGCGTGGCCCCACCCGGCGGTGCAGCCGCCGCGCGCCTCGAACGGATTCGCACTCGCTGTCCTGGTCATCATTGGGGTCGTCGTGTTCCTGGTGATTGGCAAAGCCGTGTCGGCCGCGTCTGGGATGACCGGCGCGCGCCGCCGGGGCTTCGGCGCGCGGCACGTCACTAACGATTCCTGGTGGGGTGGCCCGTTCGGCTGGCAGAATTGGGCGCTTTACGAGATGTCGCGCCAGAACTGGCAGCAAAATAACAGCATCACGCACCATTCCACGTCGCATTTTTCGGATAGCGCGATGTCGCACGGCGGCGGCTTCTCGTCGAGCCCGCCCATGGACACGTCCTCCTCGTCGTCGAGCAGCTTCGGCGGTGGATCGTCGGGGGGCGGCGGCGCCACCGGTTCTTGGTAGATCAGCACCTGCTCGCAATTCTGAATGAAAAGTCCGCCGATGCAGCGCCCCAGTCAGCGATTCAGTGCGAATGATCGTCGCCAGGTGGCCGAGGCCGTAGCGGCCGCCGAGTTGCAAACATCAGCCGAGATCGTGCCGGTGATCGCCGCCGCCAGTGGCCGGTACGATCGAGCCGAGGATCTCGTAGGCTTGTGGACGGCGGTCATCGCGCTTGTTTGCCTGGCGACGGTATGGAACGTCGAGTTCCCGGATCCCGACGGCTGGGACGAGCCGTCGCGCTTCGTGCAAACGCTGGCCCTGGCCGCGGCGGTGGTGATTGGTTTTTTCGCCGGCGCGGCCGTGGCGACGCGCGTCGACCGATTGCGGCGCTTGTTTGTCTCGCGCGTTGAGCGTCGCGAGGAGACCTGGGCCCGGGCCGTACAGGTTTTTCACGATCGACGTATCGGCCGCACCGCGACACGGTCAGGATTACTGATTTATGTATCGCTCTTCGAGCGCACCGCGGCGATCGTTGCCGACGAAGCCATTTTGCAGCGGGTCGGTCAGCCGGCACTTGACGAGCTTTGCCGACAGCTCGTCGAGCGGATCAAACAAGATCAACCCGTCGCCGCGCTTTCGGCGACCATAGCCGCGGCAGGCGCTACCCTGGCTGCGCTTTTTCCGCCCACCGCGCCCCGCACGAACGAGCTGAGCGACGCGCTGGTCTTGCTCGATTGAGCTGAAGCCGCGGGTGGTCGAGGAATTTGCGTTCGCCCGCGAGAGGAATTTTGCAGCTTCACTGTCCTCGGATTTGCGGTCAACTCAAGGGCGCGCCGGCGAGCCGTTTGCCGACTTCCCACACCGGACCGGGAAATCGGTGGCAAGCGCCCATCACCTGACCCAACGACTGAACCAGATGCTCGACGTCCTCGCGATTGATCACCAGGGTCGGCAGCAGCTTGATGACGTCCATGTGATGGCCGGCCACCTGGGCCAGAATACGGTGATCCCTGAACAGCGGGATCAGCATCGCCTGGCAGAAGAGGCTTTCGTCGAGTTTGTGCAACAGGTTCCATCCCATCTTCAGCACGAGGCTGGCCGGAGGGCGAAACTGGATGCCGATCATCAGTCCCCGGCCGCGAACCTCCTCGAACATTTCGTACTGCTGTCCGATCTCTCGAAGGCCGCGCGCCAATAAATCGCCCATGGTCGCCGCATTCTCCACGAGCTTCTCCTCGCGCAGAACCTCGAGCGTGGCCAGTCCTGCCGCCATGGCCAGATCGTTCTCCATGAACGTCGAGGAGTGGACGAAGCAGCGATCCAGGCTGGAGAAGACTTTCTCGTGGATCCAGCGTTTGGAGAGGACCGCGCCGACGGGAACGTATCCTCCCGAGAGCGCTTTGGCCGTGATCAGAATGTCTGGCGAAACATTCCAATGCTCGCAGGCGAACATTTTGCCTGTGCGGCCCAAACCGGTCTGGACTTCATCGGCGATGAACAAGGCGCGATGCTTGCGACAGAGCGCCGCGGCGTCGGCCAGATAGGTATCGCTGGGCGTGTAGACCCCTTCGCCCTGGATCGGCTCGACGAGGAAGCCCGCGACATCCTCGCGCGACAGCTCGCGTTCCAGCGACTCGAGATCGTCGAAGGGCACGCTTGACACGGGCTCCAAAAAGGGACCGAATCCCTGCTTGAATTCCTCATGGCCATTCACGGATAGAGAGCCGAGCGTCAGGCCGTGAAACGATCTTTCGCAATGCACGATGCGCGGCCTGCCCGTCGCGGCGCGGGCGTACTTGATGGCTGTCTCGACCCCCTCGGTGCCGCTGTTGGTGAAGAAGACCATCTCCAACTCGCCAGGCGCGACGCGGATCAATTCGCGTGCCAGCAATCCCGACAAGGCCGCGACGCCCATGACGACGAGGTTGGGCAGATCGAGGTCCATCGCTTGCCGGAGACAATCGTGGATCGTGGGATGGTTGCGACCGCAGGCAAACGTGCCAAAGCCCGATATGCAGTCGAGATACCGGTTACCGGCATCGTCGAAGAGATAAGCGCCTGTGCCACGCGCATAGCGCTTCGTATAACCGAGTAGTCCCAATATCTTGCTGAGGGCCGGATTGACTCGTTCTTCCGCCAGGCTTACCAGTTCGTCGCGCTCGGCCGCGAGCAACGATTTCAGATCCATGACTTGGCCTTTCTGCCAACCGAGCCTGAACCAAGCCTGAACCTTGACCTGTCAACCAAAGCGCGCAAAAAACGCGTCTGGAACCCGGCGCATCTTACGCCCGTTCCAGAAGGTCGACAATATAAAGATGATTCGCGCAAAGGCATGACGCTTTGACACCAGCTATCAGCAGTCAGCAATTTGGCGGGTTGGTTGCGAGCGTCATATGCGCACGAGTAAAAAGGCAAGAATCTTTTGTTTGCTCAACCACGGTCCGGATCGTTGGTCGGACCGGAATCGGAGTATCGCGGCTATGTCTCGAGGGGCGTCACGCGCGGCAGCGGTTTTTCCCGCCGGCTCGAACGGCGAGTTCAATTTGCCGGCGGAGCTTGCGATTGTCATTCGCCGCGGAACCGGCTGCGAGCTGTGGGATGATCAGGAGCGCCACTTCCATGATTTCTCCATGGGTTGGGGGTCGGCGCTGGTGGGACATGCCCGGCCCGAAGTGGTCGAAGCCGTAAAGCAGCGCGCCCCGCTGGGCGCGAACTTTGCCTACGTGACCGAAGAATCGTTGCTCTTGGCCGAAGAGCTGGTGCGGCTGAGTCCAGCTTGCGACGCCGTGCGCTTCTGCGCTTCGGGAACCGAGGCGACGATGTATTGCCAGCGGCTGGCACGGGCCTTTACGAACCGCGCGGCGATACTCAAATTCGAAGGGGCGTACCACGGCGCCAACGAAGTCGGCGTGACCAGCCTGTTTCCGAGCGCAGCACCCAAGTTTCCGCATCCCGATCCGAGCAGCGCCGGCATTGCGCCCTTGGTGGCCGACAGCGTGCTGGTGGCGCCCTTTAACGATCTGGAACGAACCGCGGAGATCGTCACTGAATCGGCGGATCGTCTGGCGGCCATCATCGTCGAGCCGCTGCAGCGCTGCGTTCCGCCCTTGCCCGGATTTCTCGCAGGGTTACGGCAACTGTGCGACCGGCATGGGATGCTGCTGATCTTCGACGAAGTCGTTACCGGTTTTCGCCTGGCCTATGGCGGTGCGCAGGAGTATTACGGCGTCGTGCCCGACCTGGTGGCGTACGGCAAGGCGCTTGGAGGCGGTTACCCGATCGGCGCGTTCGGCGGGCGACGGGAGATCATGGATCTCGTGCGCGAGGATCGCCTGGGGCGCGACGGCTACGTGTGGATGGCATCGACGCTGGGCGGAAATCCGATTTCCACCGCCGCCGCGCGCGCGGCGCTATCCGTGCTGCGGCAAGAGGGAGTTTATCCGCGACTGCACGCGCTGGGTCGATACCTTCGCGAGCAGATGCAAGCGGTCCTCCGATCGAACGGCATCGAGGCTCAAATAATTGGCGACGGGCCGTTGGCACAAGTCGTGTTCTCGAGCGAGCCCGTCGTCGATTACCGCACTTCGCAACAGGGGGACAAGGCGCGCGGGCGGGCCGTGATGCTCGAGCTTTTTCGCCAAGGAATCTTTCTTAACCCGATGGGCACCAAATTGTACCTGTCGCTGGCGCACGACGAGCGGATTTGCGACCTTTTCTGCGAACGATTCGATGCGGCGCTGGTTGCTACGAGATGACTATCACGTGGGCTTGTGGTCATCAGGCCAGCGAATCGATGTTCGGGAGTCCGACGAGATGGCTACGTCGCGGTTGATACGACTTGGCGGGTTGTCGGCCATCGTCGCGGGCCTGCTGCGCGGCGGGTCGTCGTTCTTGCCGTTTGGCGAACCGACAGACGCCCAGGAACTGCTGTACCTCGTCATCGATCTATCGATTCTGTTTGGACTGCTGGGTATTTACGCGTACCAGAGTGCCGAGGCGGGACGTGTCGGTTTTATCGGCTTCGTTCTTGCGCTTGTCGGCACTGCAATGATCACCGGGCCCGACGGCACTTTGGGCGGCGTTTCCGAATATGTCGCAGGCGCGCTAATGATCTCGGTGGGCCTGGTGTTCCTGGCCATTGGGACGTGGCGCGCCGCGAAGCTGCCGCGCTACGTGCCGGTGCTGTGGGTAATTTCGACGGTCGTCGGCGTCGCCGGATTCCTGCTCGGCGGACAACCTTTCCTGCTGATGCTTGCCGGCCTGGCGTTTGGCGCGGCGTTCATCGGTGCCGGAAT
>DASZWQ010000079.1 GCA_035546535.1 Pirellulales bacterium
CGACCTGATTCCCAACCTGGTCGAAACGGCCAAGGCCTACATGAAGCACGAGCGCGAGACGCTGGAAGCCGTGATCCAAGCGCGCAACACGGCGCAGACCGCCAGTCAGCAAGCCGCCGCCAACCCCGGCAATCCGCAAGCTATGCAAGGCCTGGGAGCGGCCGAAACGGCGCTCGCCGGCACGATGACCCGCTTCATGGCCGTGATGGAAAACTATCCCGACCTGAAAGCGAATCAAAATATGCTGGCTCTGCAAGAAGAGCTGGCCAGCACCGAAAACAAAGTGGCGTTCGCCCGCCAGGCCTACAACGACGCCGTGATGAGCTACAACACGGCACGCGAGGTATTTCCGAACAATTTCGTGGCCGGCTTCGGCGGCTTCGCGCCGGCGCAACCGTTCGAGGTGTCGGCGCCCGAACAACGCGAAGGGGTGAAAGTGCAGTTCTGAGTTGCACCACGGAGGCACGGAGGCACGGAGAAGAGAATATCCTGCGCCCAAACGCCCCGTAGGTGAGGCTGAGCAATGGACAAACAAGCGATCGAAGAAGCACAACGCCGCCTGTCTGAATGGCTGGCCGACCTGAGCGAACTGGAGAAGGCAAAAGGGACCAAGGAACGCGGCGAAACGGATGGCATTAAGGGCCAAATTTGACGAGGTGGAGAAACAAGTAAATAAGGCGCTCGACGTAAGCCCAAGAAAACCGCGAGCCGATGGCGAAAGCAAATGACCCAGTACCAACGGCCACAATTCCGCCGACGTTGGTCTCACTAGAATTACCCGCGATTCTCGCGTGTTTGGATTTAACGGGATGGTGCCCACTTCTTCGTTCGTCATTTATCATTCTTTTCTCCGTGTCTCCGTGCCTCCGTGGTGAAATGATTCGGTAATCCGCCATGGACTTCTTCGAGCACCAGGAGCAGGCGCGGCGCAGGACTGGCTTGCTCGTCGTCTACTTCGTGCTCGCCGTTATTTCCATCATCGTCGCCGTCTATCTGGCCGTGGTGGCCGTGTTCGTCGGCACGCAGGGGGACGCGGGCGACGCGCTGTGGCAGCCCGAGGTGCTGGGGCCGGTCGCTGGCGGGACGTTGCTGGTGATCGTGGTGGGCAGCCTGTACAAAATGGCCGACTTGGCGCGCGGCGGAGAAGTCGTCGCGCGCAGCTTGGGCGGGCGGCCGGTGCTGGCCAACACGACCGAGCTGCGCGAACGCGTGCTGTTGAACGTCGTCGAGGAAATGGCGATCGCCTCGGGCACGCCTGTCCCGCCGGTGTTTCTGCTCGATCATGAATCGGCCATCAATGCCTTTGCCGCCGGCACGACGCCGCAAAACGCCGTGATCGGCGTCACGCGCGGCACGATCGAAACGCTCAAACGCGACGAGTTGCAGGGCGTGATCGCGCACGAGTTCAGCCACATCCTCAACGGCGATATGCGGTTGAACCTGCGCCTGATGGGTCTGCTCAATGGTATTTTGCTGATCGCCATGATCGGCTATGTGCTGATGCGCAGCGGCAGCACATATACCATCGGCTTCTCGCGCTCGAGCGGCGAACGCAAAGGAGGCAATCCGCTGCCGCTGTTGGGGCTGTTACTGTACATCATCGGCTACATCGGCGTTTTCTTTGGCCACCTGATCAAAAGCGCCGTGTCGCGGCAGCGAGAATACCTCGCCGATGCCTCGGCCGTGCAGTTCACGCGGCTGCCGGACGGAATCGTCGGCGCGCTCAAGAAAATCGGCGGACTGGTGCAAGGCTCGCGCCTCACGACGCCGCAGGCCGAAGAAGCGAGCCACATGTATTTCGGCAATGGGCTGGCGGCGCCGTTTCTGGAACTACTGGCGACGCATCCGCCGCTGGCGGAGCGGATCCGACGCATCGATCCATCGTTCGACGGCAAATATCCTGCGGTCGAGCTCGTCGAATATTCGGCCGCCGACGTCGTTGATCCCCAACGGTTCGCGGCGCAGCGCGAGCGACCGGCCGCGGTTCACGCGCAGGCCGCGGCGGGCGCGCAGAGTTTCGCCTTTCAACCGGCGGCGGCCGTGGCGCACGTCGGCGCGCCCCGGATCGAACATTTGGATTATGCCGCGGCGCTCGTGGCCTCGTTGCCGGCGGAGCTGGTCGACAACGTGCGCGACCCGCTGGGCGCGGTGGCCACGGTGTATGCGCTTTTGCTCGACGATCGTCGCGCCGAGATTCGTGAGAAGCAGCTTGCTTATCTGGCGACGCAAGCCGATCCGCGCGCCAACCAGGAGACGCTGCGCATCGCGCCCGCGGTCGGGCTCGTTAAGCCCGAGGCCAAGTTACCGCTGGTGAGCATGGTGCTGCCGGCCCTGAAACGGCTGTCGCCCGCCCAATTGACGGCCTTCCGCAACGACGTCGTGTTTCTCACGCGCGCGGATAACACGATCAACTTGTTCGAGTACGCGGTGCATCGCCTGGTGCTGAAACGGCTGCTGCCACGGTTGGAAGAGGCGCCGCAAGCGCGGCAAAAGTACACGTCGCTCGCCCAAGTGCTGCCGGCGTGTCGGGCCCTGCTTTCCACGCTCTCGTATGCGGGCACGCGCGATGACGCGCTAGCCGCGCGATCGTTCGCCGCTGGCGCCGAGAAGCTGGGCGCCACGCCCGTGCCGCTTGAGCTTTTGCCGCGCGCCGAATGCGGGCTGGTCGCGTTCGATCGCGCGCTCGACACGCTGGCCGGCACGGCGCCAGCGCTCAAGAAATCGGTCCTCGAAGCGTGCGCGGCGTGCATCGGGGCCGATGCCCAGGTCTCGGTCGAGGAAGGGGAGCTATTGCGCGTGATTTCGGACGCGTTTGCCTGCCCGATGCCGCCGCTGGTGAAGCTCGCCGGCGATTGACGGCCTTTCCTGTCACACCTTCGAACGCGGAGTTCGGGTGCCATGGCCACGCTGAGCACGCCGAAGGTGTGCGACAGGTTAGCCCAGGGCAACGCCCTGGGGACCAGATCGGCACAAATCAATAAAGCCCTGAAGGGGCGCCACAATCGTGCGCTGCTACGCGCTAGCTGTGCCGCCCTTACAGGGCTTGAGAACGACGATGTTCATACGGGACAAACCCAGGGCGTTGCCCTGGGCTGGCTTGTGCGACGCCTTTGGCGTCAAAGAGGAGCCGATTTCCGAAACGCCTCACGCAAGTGAGCATGGCACCCCGTTTCACTGGATAGACCACGCGGTGCGCACGAATCGACGTGTTGCTGTCGAGCGCCGCACCACGGATAATCGCGAGCCGACAACGCGCGCGGATTACGCACGAGGAGATCGAACACGATGAAAAACTTCGGCCAATATCAGGACGAGATTTACGCCGCTGGGTTGCGCGGCATTATTCCCAAGCTGCCTATCGATATTCGTGAGCTGGAACAAAAGGCCATCGAAGCCTGGCCGGACCAGATCGTTTCGTACGTGCAAGGCGGCTGCGGTGACGAGCGGACGCAGGACCTGAACGTGACGGCGTTCCAGAAATGGGGCTTCGTACCGCGGATGATGGTCGATGGCTCGAAGCGCGACCTTTCGATCGAGCTCTTTGGTATGAAGCTGCCATCGCCGATCTTCATGGCGCCGATCGGCGTGCTGGGCATTTGCTCGCAGGATGGGCATGGAGACCTGGCCACCGCGAAGGCCGCGGCCAAGACCGGCGTGCCCATGGTGGCTTCGACCTTGACGGTCGATCCGCTGGAAGCGGTGGCCAAGGAATTCGGCGGCACGCCGGGATTCTTCCAGCTCTACACGCCGTCGGATCGCGAGGTGGCGGAAAGCCTCGTCCGCCGGGCCGAGGCGGCGGGCTTCCGAGGGATCGTCGTCACGCTCGATACGTGGCTGCCCGGTTGGCGGCCGCGCGATTTGACGCGCTCCAGTTTCCCGCAGTTGCGCGGTCATTGCCTGGCGAACTATTTCACAGACCCGGTCTTCCGCTCGCGATTAACGAAGCCGATCGAAGAAGACCCTGTCGCGGCGATCATGCTGTGGACGCAGATCTTCGGCGCGGTGCTGACGTGGAAGGATTTGCCCTGGCTGCGGTCGCTGACGAAACTGCCACTGCTGTTGAAAGGAATCTGCCATCCCGAGGATGTCCGCCGGGCGATCGACGGCGGTGTCGATGGGATTTATTGCTCGACGCACGGAGGCCGGCAGGCCAACGGCGGCGTCGGTTGCCTGGACATGCTGCCGGCCGTGGTCGAGGCGGCCGGGAAAACCCCGGTGCTGTTCGACTCAGGGGTGCGGACCGGGCCGGACATTGCCAAGGCATTGGCGCTGGGGGCCACGGCCGTCGGCATCGGGCGCCCCTATGCCTGGGGACTGGCCCTGGGGGGCACCGAGGGCATCGTTCACGTGTTGCGATGCCTTCTGGCCGAGACGGATCTGCTGATGGCGATCGACGGATATCCGACGATTGCCGACCTGCGCGGGGCCGGGCTCATGAAGAGCTGAGCGGCTCAGGCGCCTGCCTTTTGGCCCCCCTTTTGGCACTCCTTTGGTCGTCTGAACATGGTGGAAATGGGAAATCGTGGGGTTATGATGGAGCCACTCCGTGGGGGAGTAGCTTAATTCGGGAAAGCGCTGGCGCTCGTTCGGGGCACCACAGATGCAGGTTCGAGCCCTGCCTCCTCCGCTTTGCGCTTGGCTCGCGCGTTCGTGTTCGACTGAATGGCGTTAGAGCCACTTTCCATCGCCCTCATCCGCGTCCGCATACCGATGAGGGGGCTGTAAAATCCGTTCGGCGGTTCCTCGCTGAATCTGGGATAACGCCATGACAATTAAAGAAGAATGCATTTACGAGTGCGGCCCGTACCACGGCTTCCACGGCCGCGCCGAGTATGACCGCGAAGCCGATATTTTCCACGGCGAAGTGCTCGGCATTCGCGACGTGGTTACGTTTCAGGCGCAGACGGTGCGGGAGCTCCATAAAGCGTTCTGCGATTCGGTTGATGATTATGTCGCCATGTGCGAAGACGAAGGGCAAACGCCCGAGAAGCCCTACTCAGGCAAGTTCCTGACGCGCGTTCCACCGGAGGTGCACAGAGATTTGGCGAGGATGGCGGCACGCGAAGGCACAAGTCTGAACCAACTCGTCGCGGACCACTTGTCGCAGGTTGTGGACCTATCGCGCGTAGCTCCCGCGGGACGCAAACGGCCTGCAAAAACCGGTATTCGGGGGCAGGCGCCGCGGAGCAAAGGGCGCCCTGCGCGGAAGCGATAGCGTTCCCCAGGGGACGTGATCTCGTGAGCGGCCGCCTTGCGGTTGAGCTTTTTCCTCATTTCCCTATACTGGCCGGTTTGATTCTGGGCCCGATTTCGGCCCTGGCAGGGGCCGCGCAGCCACCGGGCTGCGATTTCAAGATTCCCCTTCATGCTCTGGCGTAACCCGAAGAATCGTCGGGCGCCAGCGGCAGCTCGCGGGGAATCGTATTTTTGGGTAGCTCCCGAGAGGATGGATATTCGATGGCTGATCTGATTGGCGTGCACGGTGGTTTGAAGGAGCCGGTCAATCGCACGGTGCCGGCCGGCGAAGTGGATTCGTTCAAGGCGCACGCCGCGAACCTGACGAAGGTGCCGGTCTCGGACGCCGACCTTTCGACGGTCTATCGTTTTGGCGATGGGGCCCTGAGCCCGCTTGTCGGCCCGATGGACTCGGCCACTTATAACCAGGTGCTCGAGAAGGGCTACATCATCCACGAGGGAGAGAAGTACGCCTGGACGATTCCGCTGTCGTTTCCCGTGACCAAGGACCTGGCCGCCAAGCTATCGACCGGTCAGCAGGTGGCGCTCGTGAACTCGGCCGGCCAGGTCGTGGCCACGCTCGACATCAGCGACGTCTTCGAATGGGACAAGGCGAAATACATCAAGAGCGTGTACCTCACCGAGCGCACCGATCACCCGGGCGCCGACATGGTGCTGAAAGGTGACGCCGACAAGACGCACTTGATTGGCGGCACGATTCGCGTGTTGCCGCAGCCGAAGAATGCGAAGTTCGGCAAGTACGTCCTCAGCCCGCGCGAAGTGCGCGACTTGTTGGCCAAGAAGGGGTGGAACCGGGTCGTGGCGTTTCAGACGCGCAACCCGCTGCACCGGGCCCACGAATACGCGCTTGTGTACGGTCTGGAGACCTTGCTGCGGGCCGGCCACAACGCGGGGGCTTGCTTGAACCCGCTGATCGGCGAGACCAAGGGAGACGACGTGCCGGCCGACGTGCGCATGCTCACTTACGAAGCCCTGATCGACAAGCGCGGTCTGGGCGAAGGGGACAGCGACAAGTCGCTGTGGGGGCCGCGTAACGAGAGCGTGCCCGACCGCGTCATCCTGCTGGGCCTGGACATCAAGATGTTCTATGGCGGGCCGAAGGAAGCGGTGATGCACTCGATCTACCGGCAGAACTACGGCTTCACCGATATCGTGATCGGCCGTAAGCATGCCGACGCTCCGTACGCCGACGGCACGGCGATCTGGGGCGATTTCGACGCGCAGGAAATCTTCAACAAGCTCGGCGGCGATCTGCGCATCAAGCCGGTCTGCGTCGGCTTCGCGGCCTACTACGACTCGGTGGGCCGCGTCGACTTGATGGAAAAGCACCCGGACGAAAAGCCGGTGTTCATCTCGGGCAAGGACGTGCGCAAGACCCTCTTGGAAGGCAAGACGGTCGACCCGCGGATCATGCGCGAGAGCACGTCGAAGATTCTGGCCGCGGCGATGTCGGCCGTGAAATAGCCGACTGGTTCGGCAGCGTGAGATTTGCCACCGAGCACACCGAGGACACAGAGCTGAGAAAATGTGGGGGGTGAAGGATTGCCTTCCGTCCCTCTCGGTTGCCCTCGGTGTGCTTGGTGGCTCTGTTTCTGCCTTGGTAGCCTTCGCGCCGGGGGATCGGGGGCTAGCACGCGCTGCGCGCTGGCTTGTCCGCGGGCTCGGCTCTATGATCGAGGGATGGACCCGGCGTGCTCGGTTGTGCGCCGGTCGCGGTCTCGTTCGTCGGCGGGAGCAAGGGCCATGGAGAAGCTCAGGCGGCAGGTGCGCATCGCGCGGCGCCGGTTGGCTTTGCAGCGGTTGCTGCGCGTCTTGCCGTGGTGCTTGTTCGCCACGCTGGTGGTGGCTGCCCTTCTGGTGGCGATCGATAAGTACTATCCGCTCGGCCTCGTGCCTTGGGCCTGGCCGGCCTTGGCGGTAGCAGCGGGCGTCGCCGGCGCGGCGCTTTTGACCTGGCTGCACGGTCAATCCGAGCTGGATGCGGCCATCGAGATCGATCGGCGTTTCGGGCTCGCCGAGCGTGTCTCGAGCGCGTATGCGCTGCGCGAGGCGGATCGCGACACGGCGATGGGCGAGGCTCTGGTGGCGGACGCTCTGCGGGCGATCGCGCGTGTGGACGTGGCGCCGGCATTTCGCTTGTCGCTGTCTCGGGCGGCGCTCTTGCCGCTGTTGCCCGCGGCGGCCGTGTTTCTGCTGTCGGTGTTCCTCAATCCCACCGGCGAAACGGCCACGGCAACCACCACGCTTTCGGAACAGAAGCTGGAAGTGAAAAAGGCGGCCGAAGTCGCCCACAAGAAAATCGCCGAGCGGCTGAAAGAGGCGCGGGAACAGGATCTGAAAGAGGTCGAAGCCCTCACCAAGCTGGAAGCCGGCCTGAAAGAGCTGGCCAAGGGGGACGAGGATCGGCGGCAGGCGATGGTCAAGCTGAACGATCTGAACAAAGAGCTGGCCGAGCGCCGCGAACAACTACGCGGCAACGAGCGCTTGCAGGAACAAATGCAGCAGCTCAAGAACCTCGCCAAGGGGCCGGCCGATCGACTGGCCGAGGCGCTCAAGGAAGGGGATTTGCAAGAAGCGGCCCGCGAGTTGGCCGCCCTGCAGGAGAAGTTGAAGGCAGGCGAGCTCGACGAGCAAAACCTGGCTGACCTGGCGCAACAGCTTGCCGCGATGGAGCAAAAGCTGAAGAGCGCCGCCGAAAAGCAGGGCGAGATGGCCAAGGAGCTGAAGCGCCAGATCGCCGAAAAGCGTGCCGCGGGCCAGTCGCAGGAGGCCGAGCAACTGGAGAAGAAGCTTGCCCGGCTGGAGCAGAGGGCGCCGCAAATGGAGAAGCTGTCGCAACTGGCTACGAAAATGGGTCAATGTGCATCGTGCATGAAGCAGGGAGACAAAGAATCCGCGGCGGCGGCGCTCGCCGAGATGCAGGCCGAGCTTTCGGAGCTCGCCAAGGGAGAGGCGGAAGGCGCGCTGTTGGACGACGCGCTCGACGAGCTGGCCGACGCGAAAGCCGGACTGTCTGATGCCGAAGCTGAGAACGAAGGAAATCCATTCGGCGGCGGCGGTCGCCAACGACGCGAGCGCCGCGGTCTGGAGCCGGGACGCGGACACCTGGATGCCGACGGCCCCGAGGGCGAAATCGAAGGGGGACTTTACGATACGAAAGTGCGTCAGAAAGTCGGTCGCGGCTCGGTGAACGTCACCGGTCAGCTCGGAGGGCCGAACGCCAAGGGACGCGTCGAGCAGGAAATCCAAGCGCAATTCCAGGCCGCGCGCAGTAGCGGCGCCGATCCGCTGGCCGACACCCATATGCCGCGCGGTTATCGCGAGCACGCGCGCACGTATTTTGATGTTCTGCGCGAAGGGGACAAAGGCAAGTAGCGCGCCGAGTGAGGCCGGCGCGAATTGGGCCGTACCACAAGAAGGCAAAACGAATACGTTCGCAGATTACACAGATTCCGCAGAGGGTCGAGAGTGGCCCACGACGTGTTTAAGGAACCTGCGTCAATCTGTGAAATCCGCGGAGGAATTCCTGCGTCTCCGCGTGCTGTGAGGGCAGGCTTTATCTTGGAAATAGCGGCCCGCGTGGCACTTTGGGCCGGTTATTCCGCGCCCGTGGACGGGCCGTGGTACAGACTTCGGCTGCCGGGTTGTTCCCAAATCCGGCGCGCACGCCTATCGTAGAATTACCGGGTTCGCCGGTGTGCATCTCTCGCCTTCAGGGCATTTCCACGCGTCGTTTCGCTTTATGATTTCGGCGACCATTCTCAGCTTGGTAGTGCTCGGCGCGCCCGGCGCTACCCCTGCGCCGGCCAAGGCCAAACCGCAGGTCGTCGAGGAGAAATACCCCTCCGGCGCCATGAAAGCCCGGCGGCAGGTCAAGAAGAACGCCCGCGGCGAGGACGTCGAACACGGCCTGGTCGAGACCTATTACGAAAAAGGCCCGATTGCCAGCCGCTACGTCTATCACGACGGGCAACGCGACGGGCCCTGGACGACCTGGTACGAATCGGGACAGAAAAAGGGAGAAGGAACCTACAAGCACGATCGTAAGGAAGGGCCCGAAACGCTGTACCACTCCAACGGGCAGAAAAAGCACGAAGCCACGTTCGTCGCCGACTCGAAGGACGGGAAATACACGTCCTGGCATCCGTCGGGACACAAGGCGATCGAACAAACCTATGTCAATGGCGAGACGCACGGCATGCGACGCCGCTGGTACAGCGACGGAACCCCGCAGGAAGAAACGAAGTATGTCCACGGGGTGAAGCAAGGCACTGCGGTCCTCTATCACCGCAGCAAGCACAAATCGCTCGAAGTCGAGTATCTCGACGGCACTAAGCACGGCCACTACGCCGAGTGGTACGCCGATGGCCGCCCCAAGCACGACCGTACGTATAAGGATGGAGCCATCGACGGCGAGTACACCGAGTGGCACCCGGACGGCAGCCTGAAAACCAAAGGACACTACGTCGAGGGGACGCGCGACGGCGAGTGGAAAGAATGGTGGCCCGACGACGCTGACCATCATCCCAAGGTCGAAGCGGAATACGACAAGGGCGATCTTGTCGGTCTGCATCAAACGTGGTACCGCAACGGCCAGCGGCAGACCTACGAAACCTTCGTCGCCGGCGACCGAGAGGGCCTGGCCATCGATTGGTATGAAAACGGAAATAAGAAGGCCGAAGGCCTGTTCGAAGGCGACGCCCCCAACGGCCGTTTCATGATGTGGTTCGAATCGGGCGCGCCCAAGTCCGTGACCGAATTCCGCATGGGACGCCGCCACGGCGACGCCTACGAATGGTCCGAAGCGGGCGACGTGATCTCGGCCGATCATTTCGATTGAGGCCGGTCACAGTAGCTCCGTTGCGGGCAAACGGGACTACAGCGCGACAAGGCGGCCGTCCCAGCGCTACGGCGCCAACAGCAGCCGGCCGGGCACCTGCAGGTAGCCTTTCACTTCGTTCAAGAACCGCGCGGCCACGGCGCCGTCGACCAGGCGATGGTCGTAAGAAAGGCTCAGCGGCATCATCAGGCGGACTTTGATCTCGTCGTTGTCCATCACCACCGGCAGCTTGCGCGAGCGGCCCAGGAGCAGCACCGCCACCTCGGGATGGTTGATGATCGGCGTGGAATAGGTGCCGCCGACCGCGCCCAGGTTGCTGATCGTGAACGTGCCGCCGCGGAGATCGTCGACGGCGAACTGATTGTCGCGCCCCTTGTTGGCCACGTCGTTCAGGGCCTGGGCGATTTGTGGGATCGTGAGCTGATCGACTTCGCGCACCACCGGCACGACCAGCCCACGCTCGGTGTCGACGGCCACGCCAAGGTTCACATACTCCTTGTAGACGATCTGGTTGTTCTCCAGGTCCAAAGAGGCGTTCAACAGCGGATGCAGCTTGAGCGACTGGGCGACCGCCTTCATGACGAAGGCCATCATCGTCAGCTTGATATCCGAACCGACGTAATCGGCGACGCTCCCTTTGCGAATTCGTTCGAGCTCCGTGATATCCGCGTCGTCGAAGTTCGTGACGTGCGGAATCGTCGCATGCGAATGCGCCATGTTGGCGGCAATCGTCTTGCGGATTCTCGTCAGCGGCTGCTTGCGGATGCAACCGTAGGAATCCTGATCCTCGACGCCGTCGGGCATGTTCTGCCGGTTGGGCGTGACCTTCAGAATCGGCGACGAATGCCGCACCGCCGAAACGATGTCTTCGCGCGTGATCCGTCCGCCAGGGCCCGAGCCGGTAACGCGGCGCAGATCCACACCCAGCTCGCGCGCCAGCCGCCGCGTCGACGGGCCGGCCGGCGAGGTGACGGCGCCGGCGTCGGCCGCCTCGTGCGCGGTATGCGCAGGGGCTCCGCCATTCTGCGGCGGCGCGGGGGCGGGCTTGGCCGGCGCGGGTTTCGCTGCCGCCGGCTTCGGCGCCGCGGCCTTGGGTGCCGGAGCCGGCTGGTCGTCTTCCTCGGGCTCTTCGGCCGGCGCGGCCTTGGCGGCCGGCGGAGCTTTGGCGGGGGCCGCGGCTTTCGCGCCGCCGTCCTTCGCGGGCGCCGCCGCGCCGTCACCGGCGCCAGCCGCGGCTTCGATCGACAAGAGCAACGTGCCGATCGGCACGGTCTGCCCCGGCTGCACATGAATCTTCGAAACGCGGCCGGCGTGCGGGCAGGGGATCTCGACCGTGGCCTTGTCGGTTTCCAGTTCGATGACGTTCTGGTTGGCCTGGATCGTGTCCCCCTCGTGAACGAGCACGCTCAATACGTCGCCCGATTCGACATTTTCGCCCAGGTCCGGCAGTTTGAATTCAATCGCCATCGGCGTTTTCGTTTCCTTGGCAGCTAGGTTTTCGAATGTGCGGTTCTTGAAATCTTGCGCGAGAGTGTCCCTGGTAGCTTGCCTACCAGTGCCCTACGCGATTTCCTGCACTGCTGGGCGAGCCAGCAGTGGCACCCAAATTCATCGGACGGGCGCAGCTCCCCCGGTATTTACCCCTATTAAGCTTAGGCCGTCCAGGGGTCGACTTTTTCGGGATCGATGCCCAGGTCGCGGATGCTTTGGGCCACCAGGTTTTTGTCGACCTGGCCCCGTTCGGCCAACTGGTTGAGCGTGGCCACGGTCACCAGCTCGGCATCGATCTCGAAATGCCGCCGCAACGCGGCGCGATCGGCACTGCGCCCCAGCCCGTCGGTCCCCAGTGCGTACAGTCCGCCCGGCACCCAGGGATCGATCTGCTCGGCCACGGCCCGCACGTAGTCGCTCGTGGCGATGAACGGACCTTGCACGCCGTCGAGCACGTTTTCCAAGTAGCTGCGTCGCGGTGTTTCGGTCGGGTGCAGCAGGTTCCAGCGGCGGGCTTCTTGCGCCTCGGTGCGCAGTTGCTTGTAACTGGTCACGCTCCAGGCCGTGCTCGAAATGTCGTATTTCTCGGCCAGGATCGTCTGGGCCCGCAACGCCTCGCGCAAAATCGAGCCGCTGCCGAAGAGCTGCACGTGCGGGCGGTTATTGCCCACGTCCTTCGTCGATACCCGGTACATGCCGCGGATGATGCCTTCTTCGCACCCTTCGGGCATGTTGGGCATCAGGTAGTTTTCGTTGGCGATCGTGATGTAGTAGAGCGCATCGTGCCGCTCTTCGTACATGTGCCGCATGCCGTCGAGCACGATGTACGCCGTTTCGTAGGCATAGGCCGGGTCGTAGCAGCGCACCGTGGGATAGGCCATGGCGAAGAGGTGCGTGTGGCCGTCCTGATGCTGCAGGCCCTCGCCGTTGAGCGTGGTGCGCCCGGCGGTGCCTCCCATCATGAAACCCTTGGCGCGCTGATCGGCGGCGGCCCAGATCAAGTCGCCGATGCGCTGGAAACCGAACATCGAATAGAAGATGAAGAACGGAATCATGTTGATTCCGTGCGTGCTGTAGGCGGTGCCGGCGGCGATGAACGACGACATCGAGCCCGCCTCGGTGATCCCCTCTTCCAGGATCTGGCCGTCCTTTGCCTCGCGGTAGTAGAGCACGGTTTCCGAATCGACCGGCTCGTACAACTGGCCCGTGTGGGCGTAAATGCCGCACTGCCGGAACAGCGATTCCATGCCGAAGGTGCGCGACTCGTCGGGCACGATCGGCACGATCAGCTTGCCGATCTCCTTGTGCCGCAGCAATCGGCCGAACATGCGGACGAACGCCATGGTGGTCGAAACTTCGCGGTCGCCGCTCGATTCGAACGATTCGGGAAATTCATGCTTCTGCGGGATCGTCAGCGGCGGCTGCTCGGTCTTGCGCGCCGGCACGTAACCGCCCAACTCCTTGCGACGCTCGCGCAGGTACTGCATCTCGGGGCTGTCGGCCGGCGGAATGTAGAACGGCGCCTTCGAGACTTCTTCGTCCGAAATGGGAATGCCGAAGCGGGTGCGGAACTCGCGCAGCTCGACTTCGTTGAGCTTCTTCTGCTGGTGCGTGACGTTGCGCCCTTCGCCGGCCTCGCCCAGGCCGTACCCCTTGATCGTCTTGGCGAGGATCACCGTGGGCTTGCCTTTGACTTCCATCATGGCCGAGTAAGCGGCGTAGACCTTTTCGGGGTCGTGCCCGCCGCGGCGCAAACGCTTCAGCTTTTCGTCCGACAGGTGCGCGACCATCTCTTCCAGCTCGGGATACTTGCCGAAGAAATGCTCGCGGATGTAGCTGCCCGGACTGACGATGTACTTTTGATACTCGCCGTCGACGACTTCGCCCATGCGCTGCACGAGCAGGCCCGTTTCATCGCGCGAGAGCAACTGATCCCAGTCGTCGCCCCAGATGACTTTGATGACGTTCCAGCCGGCGCCGCGGAAGGCGCCTTCCAGCTCTTGAATGACCTTGCCGTTGCCGCGGACCGGACCGTCCAAACGTTGCAAGTTGCAGTTGATGACGAACGTGAGGTTGTCGAGTTTCTCGCGCGAGGCCAGCGTGATCGCGCCCAGCGACTCGGGCTCGTCGCTTTCGCCGTCGCCCATGAAGCACCACACGCGCGAGTCGCTGGTGTCCTTGATGCCGCGGTCCATCAGGTACTTGTTGAAGCGGGCCTGATAGATGGCCATGATCGGCCCCAAGCCCATCGACACCGTGGGGAATTGCCAGAAGTTGGGCATCAGCCACGGGTGCGGATAGCTCGACAGGCCGCCGCCGGGAGCCAGCTCTTGGCGGAAGTTGGCCAGTTGCTGCTCGGTGAGCCGGCCTTCCAAAAGCGCTCGCGCGTAAATGCCGGGCGAGGCGTGCCCCTGGAAATAAATCTGGTCGGTGGCGCGGAAGAAGTGGTTGAACGCCACCTCATACAGCGTGGCGGCCGAGGCGTAGGTCGAGATATGGCCGCCGATGCCCGGATGGTCGCGATTGGCGCGCACCACCATCGCCATGGCGTTCCAGCGGATGATGCTCTTGATCCGCCGCTCGATCTCGCGATTGCCGGGGTACACCGGCTGGCGGTCGGCGGGGATGGTGTTGATGTAGGGGGTCGTATGCGAAAACGGCAGCTCGACGCCGTGCCGATAGGCGGTCTCGTCCAGGACCTTGAGCAGGTAGCGGACGCGCTCGGGCCCCTTGGTCGAGAGGACGTATTGCAGGGATTCGAGCCATTCGGCCGTTTCGGCCGGATCGACGTCGTTGCCCGTGGAATTGACGATTTCTGCCTGAGCCATGAAGCCGACCTCCGTGGGAGCACGGACCCGACGGATCCGCGATCCTCGTTTCGTTCCTAAAATCTTAGGCCATCATTCG
Source organism: Pirellulales bacterium (assembly GCA_035546535.1). Classification (NCBI taxonomy): domain Bacteria; kingdom Pseudomonadati; phylum Planctomycetota; class Planctomycetia; order Pirellulales; species Pirellulales bacterium. Next base: position 14,495 of record DASZWQ010000079.1, read on the forward strand.
TTCGGACTATTCCGCCCAGGCCATTTCTGGTGCTTGAGCGGAGGCCGATGGGGGCGGGCGATGACGGGCCTTAACCGAGGGCGCGGCGCGACACGTGCAGGCTGCGAAATCTCCTTCGATCGAAAGGTGTTGCGCTCGACGATCCGCATCCATTATCGGAACAGGCCCCCCCGGCGTAAAGCCCATCGCCCCGGGGGAGGCAGCGCAGCACGACGTTCGGACGCGGCGGGCGAAATGCGAGATAAAAGCCTGTTTAGCTCGCCCCGCGGCGCGCGGCAAGTATCCGGCTTACGATTTCGCAAGGCGGCCGGCGTGATGGCAGGGTGATCGCCGTGACGATCGGCCGCCACGCGGGCGACCCCAATTGGGCCGCGCTCACTTCTCGACCAGCGACCGCAGCCGCTGGAGGTTGATCACGTCGAGCTCGACGCCGTGTTTCTGGCCCTTGGGCGTTTCCAGGTACATCGGCACCTTGCGAAAACGCGGATCGTTCAGGAGAAAGCGAAACGGCTCGAGGCCCAGGTGCCCTTCGCCGATCTGCTCGTGCCGGTCGACGCGCGAGCCCAACTCGCGCTTGCTGTCGTTGAGGTGAAAGGCCTTCACCTGTTTCACGCCGACCGTCTTGTCGAGCGCGGCCATGGTGGCCCGATAATCCTTTTGCGTGCCCAGCGGGTAGCCGGCGGCCAGTGTGTGGCAGGTGTCGATGCACACGCCCAGCCGGTCGGGGTCGCGCACGCCGTCGAGGATCGTGGCCAGGTGCTCGAACTTCCAGCCCAGGTTCGAACCCTGCCCGGCGGTGTTTTCCAGCAAACACTGGCTCGTGATGTCAGGCGTTTGTGCGTGTACTTCATCGAGGGCTTGAATGATGCGCTTCAGTCCCGTCTCATCGTCCGAGGTTGTCGAAGCGCCGGGGTGCGTGACGACGTAGGGAATGCCCAGCAGGTGGGCGCGGCGTAGCTCCTCGGCAAAAGCGTCGATCGATTTCTGCCACAGCGTATCGTCCGGGCTGGCCAGGTTGATCAGGTACGAATCGTGCGCGATGGGGTGCGTGATCTTCAATTCGCGCAAAGCGTCGCGAAACCGCGCGACGTCGTCGGCGGTGATGGGCTTGGCCCGCCATTGGTTGTTGTTCTTCGTGAACAACTGCACGCAATCGCAACCGCAGCGCGCGGCAATCTCGACGGCCTTGTAATAGCCGCCGGCAATCGACATATGGGCACCCAGAATCGGCATGCCGCGAGGGTAGCAGCTAACCGCCACGGCGCGGAGGGGTTATACCCCTAGTCGCGACGCGTGCGGTCCGCCTCCGCCCACAAGACGCCTCAATTCCCCTTCCGTTACAACGAAACCATGACGAAGCGTCTTGCGAGCTTCTACCCGCATTGCGTTTTCGGGTGACAGGGTCTTCTCTTCATGATTCTTCATTAGGCACCGATTTGTGCGAGCCAATCTCGCATGCTCATGCCAAGTCGCTCGACGTCTTCGGCCTCCAGATAGCCACTGTGCATAATGATATTGCGAGACAATTCAACCGTTTTGAAGATATTCTTCACCCAATCAATCGATTGCACGATTGGTAGAAATACGTCCTGATTCGTGGTGAAGATTGCCGACAGATCCTCAATGTCCGTGTATTCAAGTAGGGATGACCCTCGCTTCGCGTGCCAGCGAATCTTGTTTTCCTCGTCTCGTCGGCTTTCAGCCTTTTGGCGGCGCTTCTCGGGTACACACTTCGTCCACCAGTCATCGCCTATTTCTTCAAGCAGGCGTTTTTCGACAAATGCACGCACCGAGTTTTCAAAAGCCGTAATCGCTGAGAATACTACCGCCATCTCCTTGGCTCGTTGAACAATCTGCTCTTCGAGAAGGTCGAACGGAAGACGCGTCGCCACCGCGCCGATGCTATCCGCTTCGGACTTCATTTGGCGGCTTGCTAATCGCACTGCCGTCTTGGTGAGCATTCCCCGGTACATAAACGCGTAGAGAGAATCGTCTTTCATGCAAGATGCCTGCGAAGGCTAGAGAAGAGGGCATCGTAAACCGCTTGATCCCGCGACTCTGGCAGAACGATTTGGATGTTGTAATGCAACTGCAATGGTGCGCTGCTGAGCGGCGCTGCTGGTACTTCTGGCGGCTTTTTATCCTCTTCAGGCGGCGGTTGCTTCTGGTCCTTTGGTTTGCGCGACCAATCGGCAAGACCACAGAGTGTGTAAAACGTGTTTGCCATCCAATTGATCACGTTATCCGACTTTTGGCCTTGTGTTAGAGTCTTGAATTTCCCTCGCACTTCTTCAACTTCGAGCGTTTGCGCAGCGCGATTTATGGCAAACAAATCTGCGTAAGCATCTTCGATAGCTTCGGCAAGCACCGCCGCAGATTGCGCTTGATCTAGAAAGTTGAAATACCTCTGCTGCGGAACACCATTATCGTCCAAAAAGCCCAGCCCCTTAAGCACACCGATATAAAGTCGATCGTTGCTGCTGCTGAATTCCAAGTCTTTGAGAAATCTGGTCGTGAATCGCTCGGGCGCCTTAGCCGTGCGGAGCGCATTAAAGAACTCTTCGGCGTTCCCCGTTTTCACCAGGTAGTTGGTCATCAAGCCCATACCGACCTCACGAATAAGTAAATGTGCGTTGGTAACATCCTAACGCTTGTGCGCCTGGGGTCAAACACCCACGGCGTCCATACTTGCACCCACGCAACACACGCACCACGGCACAGGCCCAACCCTCTCGCCACGCACGACATCTCAACCTAGGCCAGCCTGCCGCTAGCGCAGCGCAATCTTTCGTGCCTAGCTCGATCGCGTGTCTCCAGCGCATGCGCCCACAAAGTCAACATGCGTAATGTGGTGCGTCTCAATTAACGAGTCTTCGCTTCGTTCTCGCTTGACAGGCGCTCGAAAAAGAATCGAGCGAAATGTTTGTCTCGCAGTTGACGAGTCGAAGTAAGGATGGTTCGATCCTGGTGTGTTTACATCATGCGAACGGAGAGCCCACAAATGCCGTCATTAAGCAGGCCATTGATTCGAACGGCGATTGAGTACGACTGCCGTGGTCGCCGTGTCGTTAAGCACTTCGACGATTGCGACGCCGCACGTCGCTTCTTCGTGGCCAAGGATCGACAGGGCAAGCGCCCTCGCCTTATCATACTCTAGCTCGTGAGAACCCCCGGTAGGGGTCAAAACAATTGACCCGCCCAGCGCGCAGATCGGCGAAAAGTGCGGTCGTTTCGCTGGGTCTGGTGCCTGATGGTGACGCCCTACGTCGGCTAACCGCCACAGTGCGCAGGGGCGGGAACGGCGCTAATTTGTCTCGAAACGCCTGTGCATTGCGGCGGCTAAGAGCACGAGCCAGCGGCCGTGCTTTTCCGCGCGAGCCGACAAGGATGCTCACAACGCGGCTGCGACGCGCGGCGGCCTACCGACCTTTCGAAACCGGTTCGAGCGAGTCGGCCTTGGCCGTCGATTCGGCGTGCGACGGCTTGTGCTCGGCCAGGAAGGCGTTGACCGCTTGGATATAGCGGCGACCGGCGGCCGTGCGCGGCTTTACCAGGTTGTAGTACGCGATGTAGTAGAGGGCCATGATGCCATCGCGCATGCCGATCTTCTTCCCCTCTTCGTACGTGCGCCCGTAGTAAGAAATCGGCACCTCGTACGTGCGGGCGTGCGTCTTACACACCATGGCCGTGATCTCGACCTCCATGCCGAAGCCTTTGCTCGTCAGCGTCAGCGGCTTGATTACGCCCGTGCGAAAGGCTTTGTAGCAGGTTTCGATATCGGTCATGTTGCGGTTGGTCAGCACGTTGGAAAGGAACGTCAAGCCGCGATTCGCCAGGTAGTGGTAGAAATACAGCACGCGCGATGCCTTGCGAACCATGAAGCGGCTGCCGTACACCACGTCGGCCTGCCCTTGGAGAATGGGAGCCAGGACGTCGGGGATCTCGGCCGGGTCGTACTCGAGATCGGCGTCCTGCACGATCACGATGTCGCCGCTGGCTTCGGAGATCGCCCGGGCTATGGCGCTGGTCTTGCCCATGTTGCGCGGTTGGCAAATCAAATGCACGCGCGGATCGGTCTCGACGAACCCCCACACGATCTCGGCCGTTCGATCGGTGGATCCGTCGTCGACGACGACGATCTCGGCAAGGTCGACGGGCAATCCAAGCAGGCTCCGCAGGATGGTCGCGATCGTACTTTCTTCGTTGTACGCGGCAATAACGACCGAGACGCGTTGCTTGGCGGCCGATGCACACGGATCATGGTGCGCGGCCATCGATGGCGATCCTTGGTGAGCGGTTGAGCGGTTTGCGGCGATAGCCAATCGCGCGAAGAGGATCGCGCGAATCCTTGCAGATTGGCCCCGATTTGCCAATTGTCGCCAACGAGTAAGCCGATTTCAACTCGCGCCGCCTGGATTCGAGGCGTCGTCACGGGCCGGGAAATCCCGCCTAATCGCTTCAATCGGCACCATGGGGAAGGTGTTGCCAGCGAGCGCACTGTAAGGTGCTCGGCTACGCTGATCGACGGCGCTGATCGACGGCCCCTGCGAATTGCAACGTTTCGCGGGCGGCCTCCAGGAGACCTGCAAAGTTGAGATTCTGCGCGCGGATCTTCTGTAGCGGGCCTCTGTGCGGCCGGGAGTTCACGTGCGGCCTCCGGGGGTCACAGACCCCGGCCACAGACTTTGCACTTCTCCTGGGGCGGCCTCGACCATCGAATCATAACCGGAGCGGCGAGCGTTTGGGGGCGGTCGCGGAAATCGCCTGCAAGTCGTGTGCGATGTACATGCGCCGCAGCCACAGCGGATGCGAAAACAATGAGTAGCGCTGCACGCCGCGCCACCGGTCGATCTTCACGTCCTCAGTGGCGTCATTAAACTCGTCAATCGCTAGAAGCTCGCCGGCAAAACGGTGGTTGATGTCCGAATCCACGTCATCGAAGTACATGAAGACACGCCGCAAGTTTCTACGATTGAGGCTTGACAGAATAGCAAGCGCGTGTCGTGTGGACGAGTAGTAGTCCAAATCGTAGGCAATAAAACCCACGGTCGGATGGCTGGAATTAATGAATTCGGGCACGGTCGTTGCCACATTGCCCAAGACGAGCTCCGTGCGGTCCGTGAGCTTGGCTTTCAGCGCATCCACGTCCATCGGATAGTCGCAGGGTGTCCAGAAATCAGGGTGGTCGCGATAGTCACCGCAGGACTCTGGCAGGCCGCCGCCGCTGTCAAAACCGAAGACCTTGATTCGCACCCCCGTTTCAATTTCCACGTCACGGGCGCATCGCTCGAGCGCTAGCAGTCCAGCGCCCGAAGCCACGCCGAACTCGATGACGGAGATTTCTGACACGCCCTCCACCTTAGCCTGCTGGGCCCCCCGGTACACACCCAGCAGATAGTGCGGGCGCTCCGCGATGTTCCAGCGAACGCGCGTCATGGCCGTTGTGCGCACGTGCCGCAACACTTGCTGCGCCGCGAGCGTGAAGGGAGGTGTCTCGGCGACCTTGTTGACCCACGCCTTGATCTTCGAGAATGCAGCGTTCATCGGGCACCTCGCCGTTCGTAAGTGTCATCACGGGACTAGTCCTGCGTGGTCGGACTTCGCCGCGATGATTGCCGAGACGATGAGCCCATTGCGCCGAACTCCACGCCGAACATCGTCTTGTTGGTCGTCAAGCGCGCCCATGCTCAACTATGCTCAACTCCCTCTGCTTGAATTGCAACAGATGCGGGGCGCTCAATCTTATCTGCAGTCCGGTCCCTGAGCCAACCGGAGCGCGGGCTCTCATCCGGTTTCCGGTTGACGATCCCGGCCGAGTCGTCAACCTTTTTCGCAGCGTGCGGGCACCGCTTTCGCAGCGTGCGGGCACGGCAATCGGCAAGCCCGAAGAATTGATGTGCCCACGAATGCCCGCAGGAAAGTCGGTCGCTGCCGTGGCCTTTCGACGACAGAACGCACGGGTGTCCAAGGGTAAATCGTCCCGGTAAGGGGCGTCTTTTGCGGAATCGTCAGCAAACGAGACGGCCGCATGTTCCCGTACCTGGAAAACCAGATAAGATCATGCCAGTCGGTTTCGGGCGGAAGATCGGCCGACCGCGGCGGCATCGATCTATTCCTTTCGCTGAGTCCTACGATGGCCGTCGTTCTTGTCATCGCGAGCGTATGCCTGCTCGCGCTTGTGCTCTTGGATGGTTTCGAGACCATGGTCTTGCCGCGGCGCGTCACGCGGCGCTTTCGGCTGACGCGCTTCTTTTATCGCGGCCTATGGGTCCCCTGGCGACTGATCGCCATGCGCTTGCCGCGCGGCCGAATGCGCGAAGGCTGTCTGAGCATCTTCGGGCCGCTGTCGATTCTGCTGTTGTTTGCCTGTTGGATGGCGGCTTTGACCGTGGCCTTTGCCTGCCTGCACTGGTCGTTGGGGACCATCTTGCACATGCCCGGCGACGAGCAGATGCAGTGGACCGAGTACCTGTACATGAGCGGAACCACGATCTTCACGCTCGGCTACGGCGATGTCGTGCCGCTCGACGCCGTGGGCCGGTTCCTGGCCGTGGCCGAAGCGGGCATCGGCTTTGGCTTCCTGGCCGTGGTCATCGGTTACCTGCCTGTGCTGTACCAGGCATTCTCGCGCCGCGAGACGATCATCTCGATGCTCGACGCGCGGGCCGGATCGCCGCCGTCCGGCGGCGCGCTGTTGGTGCGTGCCGCGGAAAGCCATGACGTGGAGGCCATTCGCCGGTTCTTGCAAGATCTGGAACAGTGGTCGGCCGAAGTCCTGGAAAGCCACTTGTCGTTTCCCGTGCTGAGCTTCTATCGCTCGCAGCACGACAACCAATCGTGGCTGGCGGCACTCACGGCCGCGCTCGACGCCTGTGCGCTCATCATCGCAATGATCAAGGACGTTGCGCCGTACCAGGCGCAGCTGACCTTCGCCATGGCGCGGCACGCGGCCGTGGACCTGGTGCTCGTGTTCCACGTTCCGCCGGACATCGATGCCCATGGGCGCATGACGGACACGGCCCTCTCCCATCTGCGGGCCGCGCTCGCGAAAGCGAACATTCCCTTGCACGACGAAGCGACGGCCGCCGCCAAGTTTGCCGAGTTGCGGGCGATGTACGAACCGTTCGTCGTGGCGCTGGGTTGGTATTTTGTGTTCGCCGTGCCGCCGGTATTTCGCGAGACCGAAACGGTCGACAACTGGCAAACCAGCGCCTGGATGCGGCGCACCGTGGGCATCGGCAAGCTGCGCGCCCGGCCGCCGAGCGACGAGCATTTCGCGTGACCGGCGTTGGTGCTTGAGTTCGTGCGCGCCTGGCGGGTTCTACGCTGCCGCCGTCTCGGCAGCTTCGGTCTTGGGAAACGTCAGTGACGCCAGTGCAAACCCCACGGCTGCCACGAGCATCAGGCCGGTGAAGAACCAGTAGTAGCTCGCGCCCGACAGCCTGCTTGGACCTTCCTCGGATTGAATGAGGGTGTTCACCAGTGCCGTGACGGCGTTCCCCAGGGAATTCGACAACAGCCAGATCGCCATGACCACCGACTTCATGCTCTTGGGCGCGACGCTGTACGAAAACTCGAGACCCGTGATCGAGACCATCACTTCCGCGGCTGTCAGCACGACGTAGGCCAGCCCCTGCCAGTAGATCGTGGGCGTCTGTTCACGGTCGATCATCACCTGTATCCAGCCCGACACGACGAAGGCCAGCGCCGTCAGGAACAGTCCGATCGCGATTTTGCGCACGGGCGTGAGTCGATACACCCGATTCACGGCCGGGTAGATCGCGTAGGAGAATATGGGAATGAAAATCAGAATCAAGATGGGATTGAGCGTATGAATCTGTTCGGGATGCCACTCGATTCCAAAGGCGTGGCGATCCATGTTCCTGGCCTGCAGAATCCATTTCGTGCTGCTTTGGTCGTACAGGCTCCAGAAGATGGCCACGAATAAAGTGACAACGATCGGCGTGCGCAGTGCGCGCAAACCATCGGCCGTGAATACTTCGCGAACGAAGTTCAACCCGCCAGGCGGAGCGTGTACGAATCGCTTGCGGCCGAGCCAGAAGATGAGCGTGGCCACCCCCATCAAGATGCCCGGCACGCCAAAAGCGACGTGGGGCCCGAACCTTTCATCGTGCAGCAGCCACGGAATCAAGATCGTGGAAAAGGAGGAGCCGAAGTTGATGGAGAAGTAAAACCATGAATACACGCGCTCCAGCAGGTGGCGATTGCGCTCGCCGAATTGATCGCCGACGTTCGCCGACACGCACGGCTTGATGCCGCCCGAGCCGAACGCGATCAGCGCGAGTCCCAACTGCAGTGCCGCAAGCGGCGCGAGCCCCATTGCATTGCCGATTTGTGTGCCGCCAATCGACAGCACCAGGTGCCCCAGGCAGTAGATGAGCGAGACCCAGAAAATCGTCCGATATTTTCCCAGCAGACCGTCGGACAAGAGCGCCCCGAGCATCGGGCAGAAATAGACGGCCGAGTAGAAGAACGACGTGGCGGCCGTGGCCTCGTCCTCGGTCATCGGCGTCGGCCGTCCGTGGACGTCGACCAGGTACATGGTCATGTACGTGACCAGGATCGACCGCATCCCGTAGTAGCTGAAACGCTCGGCCGCCTCGTTACCGATGATGTACGGGACGCCGCTGGGCATCCGATCGGTATCTTCCGGCACCGTGCGGTACGTCGTCGACATCGTGTGCGGTTCCTCGCGGAGTGGGACGATAGCGCGTGGCGATCATCACGCGCCGGACTATCGCGGCAAGTTCGTTGCGCGCGGGCTGTCGCGAGGCGCTCGATGCGCACGGATAGTCGCACAACCGCCGCCCTTCTTCAAGGGCGCTGCGCGTCGTCGGGCGGGGCCAGGCCGAGTTGCCGCCAGGGGTCGGGCAACGGCGCCAAGATCGACACCATCTCTTGCGTCATGGGATGGCGAAACGTCACGCTCCGGCCGTGCAAGGCGATCGCACGCAACCGCTCGTCTTCGTGCTCCGGCCCGAACAGCTCGGCCGCGCCATAGAGCGTATCCCCCAACACCGGGTGGCCGCGTGAACCGCACTGGATGCGAATCTGGTGCGTGCGGCCGGTCTCCAGCTCGATTTCGAGCCACGTGCCCCAGCCGTGCCGGGCCAGGACGCGGTAGTGCAGCACCGCCTCGCGACCCTCGGCATGGCCGGCCGTGACGATTTCGGCGCGTGGCTCGCCCGGAACTTTGCGAACGAAATCGGTCCAGGTGCCGGCGTCGGGCGCGACCGAGCCGGCGACGCAGGCCCAATAGATCTTCCGCACCAAGCGCCCTTCGAACTGCTCCGAGAGGCGCCGCGCGGCCCGGGCGTGCCGCGCAAAGATTAATGCCCCGGAGACGGGCCGATCGAGCCGGTGCGGCACGCCCAAGTAGACGTTGCCCGGCTTGTTGTCGCGGCGCTTGATCCAGGATTTGAGGCGCGACTCGAGGCTGTCGATGGCCGGCGGCGCTTGGGTAAGCAGTCCGGCCGGCTTGCAAACGACCAGCACCGGCCCGGCTTCGTACAACAGCTCAACCTGGTCGTCGATCATGCGCTAGCTGGGCAAGACGGTCGGCAAGCCTGTGAAAAACGTGGCCGCGCGGTCGCGGCACTCACAAATTCCGAATAACCACGTGATAGCATACCGCACGCGGCGCGCCATCCTGGTGGACGCGACTGGGGAGTTGTCAGGGAAGTGCCATGCTTTCCCCCATCGGGCGGAATCGGCATGCGGCGTACGAGGGCGCTCTAGGTCGTACCGCGCGGGACGGCTAAAATCCGGCCGCTTGCTTGCCGTCTGACCGTAGCGTTCGAGGCGTCGCCATGGATGGTTTGTTGCCGCGGCTGTTGCTCACCCTGCCGCTGGCGCTTGTCACGATCGTAAGCTCCGCCCCGCGAGCCGGCGCCGCCGACGGCGAGAACACGCTCGCTCGAGCGATGCTCGAAGACGCCGAGTTGCACGACGTTGCCTTCGTCGATTCGGAGCACGGCTGGGCCGTGGGGGATCGCGGCGCGATCTGGAAAACCGAAAACGGCGGGCAATCGTGGGCGCTCGTTCCCTCGGGCGTGACCTGCACGCTCCGCAGCGTTCATTTCAACGACCTCGACAACGGCTGGGCGGCCGGCGGCGACTATCGCCCTTACGTCAGCGCGAACAAGGGCGTCCTGCTGCGCACCTACGACGGCGGTCGCACCTGGGAAGCCGACAAGGGGATCCTGCTCGCGACGGTTCGCGCCGTGAAGTTCTTTGGCCCACAGGGTTGGGCGTTGACCGAATCGTCTCCCTTGTTTCCGTCCGGCGTGTTCTATACGGACAACGAAGGTCGCTCTTGGACGCCGCTAGCGGATCGCGAGCCGGGCGATTGGTCGGTCGCCGCCTTTGCCGACGCGCAAGGAGCCGCGCTGGCCGGGGGGCGCGGCGCGCGGGCCGCCGTGAACCACCGGCGACTCGAACCGTGGCAACAAGCGGAGTACGGCCTGCGCGAGCCACGTGCCCTGTGTCTTGCCGGCGCGCGCGAGGGATGGCTGGCCGGCGACGGTGGACTGCTGCTTACCTCGCGCGATGGCGGCCAGTCATGGGAGCGCGCACCGCAGGATCCGCCCGCCGCGGAACAATTCGATTTCCGCGCCGTCGAGGCGCGCCAATCACACGTGTGGGTCGCCGGCGCCCCCGGCACGCGCGTGTGGCACTCGCCCGACGGCGGCACGACCTGGGAAAGCCAGGCGACGGGGCAATCGCTGCCTGTCAATCGGTTGCAATTCACCGACGAGCGGCATGGCTGGGCCGTCGGAGCGCTCGGCACCATCCTGGTCACAATCGACGGCGGCCGCACCTGGCAAAAACAGCACGGCGCCCGCGAGCGCGCGGCGCTCATGGCCGTGTACAGCGACGCCGAGCGCGTGCCGCTGGAGGCCGTGGCGCGGCTGGCCGCCAACGAAGGCTTCATCACGAGCATCGAGCTGATCGCCCGGCGCGACGCCGAGCCTGACACCGATCCCGTCGCGATTCAGGCGCCGCGTGATCGGGCCGCTTTCTTGGCAATTGGCGCAAGCGCCATCGAGCGACCGTGGGGCTTTCCGCTACGGCAGCCGGGAGTACACACCGCGGTCGAGACGTTGGTCGATGGCTGGAACCGCATGTACGCCGGCCAGGGAGTCGAACGGCTGGAAGAGTATCTCGTCAGGCAATTGCGCATCTGGCGGCCTGACGTCGTGCTGACTTCGGCCGCCAGTCCGGCCGGCGAAGATCCGCTCGGGCACCTGGTGAATCAGGTCGTGCTGCGTGCCATCGCGGATGCCAGCAGCAACGAAAAGTTCCCCGAGCTGGACGCAGCGGGGCTTGCTCCCTGGACCGTCAAGAAAGTCGCCGGCAGCTTGCCGTCGGGCAAGCTTGGCACGATGAACGTCAATACTTCGCAGCTCGCTCCAAGACTAACGCGCTCGCTGGCCGACTACGCCGGCGCGGCGCGCGGACTCCTGGCCGATCGCTACACCGCGCCCCCTAACGCCTGGGGCTTTCGTTTGTATGTCGACAACATCGGGCAGGGGTTGGGGCAGCAGGATTTCTTCAGCGGGCTGTCGCTGGCTCCCGGTTGCGACGCGCGGCGCGAGCTTCCCTCGATGGGACGCGCCGGCATGGATACGATGCGGCAGATCGCCGAAAAGCATCGCAACCTGCAAGCCATCCTGGCTCACTCCCAGCGCGCCGACCACGGCGGCCCGGCGCTGTTGGGGCAGATCGGCGATTTGATTCGCGGGCTCGATCCGGAAACCGCCGGCCAGACATTATTCGAGCTGGCGCAAACCTACCGCAATGACGGACACTGGGACTACGCCGCGTCGACGTTGCAATTGCTGACCGAAAAATTTCCGAATCACGCTCTTTGCGTACCGGCGCTCGCGTGGCTTGTGCCATATTGGTCGAGCGGCGAGGCGCTCGCGCGCACGCAGTCGTCCGACGAACCGCGGCTGAAGCCGCTGGCCCGCGTCCCCGGAGGTGTCCGACCGATCGGCGACTCGATTCCGCCTGCCGCCCAGGTCTTGCCAGGCGGTATCCAACAAGCCGGGTACCGTGAAACAACTGCGGCCGTGAGCAACGTTGCCCGGCGGGCCGCGCGAGCCATCGAGTTCGGCAAGCTGCTGGAGCGCATCGACGCCCAGGCGTGGAGTGATTTTCACGTGCAGTTTCCGCTCGCCACGGCGCGGCAGCGCGCGGCGGGCGCGGGCGCGGATCCGGATCGCTTCTACGGCATGATTGCCAAGACTCGACCGCACGACGCCTGGTGGGGCTGCGCGCGCGGTGAGCAATGGTTGCTCGACGGCAACGGCGCGGCGCCGAAATCGGCCGCCATCGTGCGGAAAACGGCCGCCAAGCCACGCCTCGACGGAGACCTGACCGACGACGCGTGGCAGCAGGCCGACCGTTTGGAGCTCACCAGCCCGCTGTCGGATGATGCCCAGTGGCCGGCCACCGTGATGCTGGCCTACGACGAAGAGTTTCTGTACGTGGCCATTGATTGCCGCTGCGCGCCCTTGGCCAGGTACCCGTCCGAGTCGCGCACCCGCGAGCGCGACGCCGATCTCGACGCCCACGATCGGGTCGAGCTGCGATTGGATGTCGATCGCGATTGGACCACGTTCTACCGACTGGCGGTCGATCATCGCGGCTGGACGTCGGACGATTGTTGGGGCGACCCGAGCTGGAACCCGCGCTGGTTCGTGGCCCAGTCGCGCGGGGAGGAGAATTGGACGATCGAGGCGGCGCTTCCTCTCGGCCATCTCTCGGCCGAGCCGGTCGGGCCAAAAACGGTCTGGGCGCTCGGTTTACAGCGAATCGTGCCGGGGGTCGGCCTGCAATCGTGGACGCGCCCGGCTACGGTCGCCGGCACGCGGCAGGGCGGCGGGTATTTAATCTTTGAATAAAGCGCCTTAATCTAAGCGGACCAGCTCGACATCGAATTCTTGCGACCGATTGCGTGGTCGCCGTCGGCAGTTGGCAGTCGTATACACGGAAGGCGCGCGACGTGAGTTACCTCATCGGCACGGATGAAGCAGGTTACGGTCCCCCCTTGGGCCCGCTCGTCGTTGCCGCGACCGTCTGGGAAGTGCCGGACGATTGTCTCGAGCCCTCGGACACGAACCTCTACGAGCGGCTGCGGCATTGCGTCGGTCGGCGGGTCAAACGCGGCGCGAAGACTCTGCCCCGGCGCGTTGCGATCGCCGATTCGAAGGCGCTCTACAGCCCGGCCGATGGCATCTCGCTCTTGGAGCAGGGTGTCTTGGTGGCGCTGGCGACGCTCGACCAGCGGCCGGCCACCTGGCACGAAGCGTGGGACGCGCTGTGCCCGCAGGGGACCGACGGCGACACGGATCCTTGGCACGCCGACTATGAAGCCCTCCTGCCGCTGGCTGCCGAGACGAAAGAGATCGATCGCCTGACCGCGAAGATGCGGGCGGGATTCGACCGCAGCGGCATCCGCTTGCGCGCCGTCGCTGGCCGCGCCGTGTTTCCCGGACAATTCAACAACCTGGTCGAAGAACTCGGCAACAAGAGCACGGCGCTTTCGGCCATCACGCTCGAGCTGGTTTCGGAAATGATGGCCCCGCTGGCCGGCGCTCGGGTGTCGGTCATTTGCGACAAGCACGGCGGCCGCGATTTCTACGCGCCCTTGGTGCAGCATTATTTTCCGGAATGGCTGGTCGAAGCGCGCTGCGAAGGGAACCTGGAAAGCCGCTACGTGTTCGGCCCCGCCGAAACACGCACCACGATTTCGTTCCGTTGTCGGGGCGAACGGGCCTTGCCCGTGGCCTTGGCCTCGATGACCGCCAAGTATCTGCGCGAGCTGGCGATGCGGGCTTTCAACGATTACTGGTGCCGGCAATTGCCCGAGCTGCGTCCCACGGCCGGCTATTCGCGCGACGCGCGACGGTTCAAACGCGACATCGCGGCCCTGCAAACGGCGCTGGGGATCGACGACCGGCAATTGTGGCGCGTAAAGTAAGGGCGTCCCAAAAGTTAGTGGTCGGTTGGGCGGGTGTGATCCAAGACTCGCGATTACCGAGAATTTAACCACTTGCGAACCTCGCGTATCGACTCGCGGATTTGAAGGTGCGCGCACAGTTCTATGATCAGTGCGACCAGTGCAACAAGTACCGCGGCCCATGAGTAAATGGTCGTATAGTGTCTCAAAATCGAATCGCGAGAATCAAATTCAAAGTAGGGATTCAGTTGCCATACCCAAAAGCCGTTCACAATCATGCAAGAAATCCAGGTCGTGAACGGGTCGCCCCGTAATCGCCAACCGAACGCAGTCCAGATCAGGGCGACATACACAAACCAGCCGGGGGCAAACAGCAATGGAATAGCGGGATTGACGAACGTCGATACGAGAATCACGATCGCGTAGGGCGTTCCGGCAGCCGCAATCAGGGCCGCTAGAATGCGTACGGCGAAGGGCCTTGCCTCATTCATCGATTCCGATCTCCGCACCTGACAGGGTTTCGTTGGTAACCGCACGTTGTTGTCCGATTTAACGCTCCCTCCTCCGAGAAGCACCGCCGATGTTCATCTATATTGTTCGCCACGCCTGGGCCGGGCAGCACGGCGATCCTGCGTATCCGGACGATTCTCTGCGGCCGCTGACGGACAAGGGGAAAAAGCGGTTTCGACGCATGGTGAAGAAACTCGTCAAGCGCGAGTTTCTGCCCACGGCCGTGGCGACGAGCTCCTTGGTTCGTGCCCGGCAAACGGCCGACATCATCTGCGACGTTTGCCCAGGCTCGCCTGCGCTCGCCGTGCTGGCCGATTTGTCGCCCGGCGGCCGGCTGGAGCCGCTGTTGCAATGGACGCGCGAACAATCGGGCGACGTGGCCTGGGTCGGTCATGCGCCGGACGTCGAGAGCCTGGCGGCCGATCTGATGGGGGCGAGTAATGGACAGATCGGCTGTGAGAAAGGGGCCGTGGCGGCGGTTCGCTTTGCGGGGCCGATTGCTGCCGGCGCTGGCGAGTTGGTCTGGCTGGCGACGGCCGACCTGCTGCGCTGTTAAAACCGGGTCGGGACCCGCCGGCCGATGAGAATGGGCCTGCTGCGGCGGCCTTCGCCGCGCGCGGTTGGCCTCGGTTTCCCTCCCTTTCCCGGCCGCTTGAAGACCCTAGAATTTTATCGGATACTCTCTGGCCTGGACGCCGGGTTTTCGGCGTTTCGCACTCTGTGCGTCAGAAGGGCCCCCCGTCTTGTCCGCCGGCCTGCCTCCATCCACATATCCCATGCCACTACAGGATTCGAACATGCGATTTCGCACCAACTTCGCCGCCGCAATCTGCGGGCTCGCGTGCTGTTTGTTCATCGTTGCCATCGGCTGCGGAAAGCCGGCCGAAAAGAAGTCGGCGAAATCCAAGAGCGCCACGGAAACAAAGACCGACGCGGCAACCGCCGAATCGACGGAGCCGGCCCAGGCGGAAGCCGGCGAGACGGCCGCCGTCACCGGAAAGAACACGCCGGCGGCCGGCGGCAATCGCGTCCTGCTCGGCTCGCCCGAATTGACGGCCGGTATCCCCGGCGAGGGCGATCTCACCGTCGAGCAGATCAAAGCCTGGTTCGACAAGCCGGGCACGCTCGAACCGCTGGAAATCGATCTGCCGCAGGGCTTGAACCTCGGTCTGCCGCAGGCCGAGGCCGTGCTGGACGCCAATCCCATGTCGCGGGGGATGATCGAGCTGGGGCGACAGCTCTATTTCGACAAGCGGCTCTCGGTCGACGGTACCGTCAGTTGCGCCAGTTGCCATGATCCGGAGCAGGGCTTCGGCGCCCACACCCAATTTGGCGTGGGCGTGCGCGGGCAGACGGGCGGCCGCAACTCGCCCATCTCGTACAACCGCATCTTCAGCGGCGCGCAATTCTGGGACGGCCGCGCGGCCAGCCTCGAAGAGCAGGCCAAGGGCCCCGTCGCCAACCCGATCGAAATGGCCAACACCCACGAGGAAGCCGTGGGCACGATCAAGAAGATCGAAGGCTACCAGGTGGAGTTCGACAAGGTCTTCGGCGGCAGCGGCGGTTCGAGCATCAACATCGACAATATCGCCAAAGCGATTGCCACTTTCGAGCGCGCGATCGTCACCGGGCCGTCGCCGTATGACTACAACGAGCTAATGCGCGTTTACGCGAACGCCGACTTGGACGATCTGAAAGAAGATCCTGAGGCGTGGGCAGCGTACGAGAAGAACAAGGCCGATGCGGCCGCGCACCCGATGTCGGAAAGCGCGCTGCGCGGACGCGAGATCTTCTTCGGCGACAAGGGGGGCTGCACGGCCTGCCACGTCGGCCCGAATCTCTCGGACGAGCTGTATCACAACCTGGGTGTCGGCATGGATGCCGAAAAGCCGGACCTCGGTCGCTACGACGTGACCAAGGAAGAAAAAGATAAAGGCGCCTTCAAGACTCCCACGATTCGCAACGTGGTCCATTCGGCTCCCTACATGCACGACGGATCGCACAAGACGCTGGAAGAAGTCGTGGCCTGGTACGACAAGGGAGGTCACCCGAATCCGACGCTCGATCCGAAGATCAAGAAGCTGAATCTGACGGATCAGGAAAAGGCGGACCTGGTCGAATTCATGAAGGCCTGCACGGGCGATTTCCCGAAAGTCGAAACCGGTCGCCTGCCGAAATAGCACGCCTGGACGCGGCGCTCTCAACAGCGAAAACGCTTGCGGCGCCCCGGAGTGTCCCGGCCGGGAGAGCGCATGCCTGCTCGCGCAGATTCGAGCGCGCGACCGCTTGCGCGGCGGTGGCGGCGATGCTCCGGTTGTCGGTCTTTGACCCCAGGCCTAGACTTGTGTCATGCCTGCAGGCCGGTGCCACGGCTCCGTTGCAGGGACGCTGGCCGAATTTGCCCGATTCCTCTTTGTTTGACACGTCAGCCACGTATTTATGCCCAGCAGCGAAGACGAGCTCTACCAGGAGCATATTCTCGAGCACTACGAGGAGCCGTACCATCGCGGGCGGGTGGCGCATGCCACGCACTCGCACGAAGACGATAACCCGCTGTGCGGCGACGTGGTGCGCATCGACCTGGCGGTCGACGCTGCGGGCAAAATCCAGGAAGTTTATTTCGACGGTGACGGCTGCTGCATCAGCCAGGCCGCGGCGTCGATGCTGGTCGAACATTTCGATCAGAAGACCGTCGAAGAGGTCAAGCATTTCACGGCCGAGGACATGCTGCGCCTGTTCGGGGCCAAACTGACGCCCAACCGGCAGAAGTGCTGCCTGCTTTCCTGGCGCGTGTTGCAGGCCGCGATTTATTCGCCGAGCGACAGCTCGGCGTCCAACGGCGCGGACGCCGCGACGAAACAAGCCAGCCCGGGACCCGCGCAGAAATAAACCGCGCCGGGCTTGGAAGGACCGGGATTAAAGGACTACCGATGAGTACGTTGACGCCGGTATTACCGCTCGATCCCGCGGCCTTGCGCGAGGACTTTCCCATACTCTCCGTGCGGCTGCACGACGATGTGCCGCTGGTGTATCTCGACAACGGCGCTACCACGCAGCGCCCGCGGCAGGTCATCCAATCGCTGGTCGACGTTTACGAAAAGCAATACGCCAACGTCCATCGCGGCATTCATTGGCTCAGCGATCAAAGCACGGACTTGTACGAAGAGGCGCGGGAAAAGGTCCGCGCGTTCATCAACGCGCCCGCCCGCGAGCAGGTGATCTTCACCTATGGTACGACCGAGGGAATCAACCTGGTGGCTCGCAGTTGGGGCGCCGCCAACGTCAAGGCCGATGACGAGATCCTGCTCACCGAGATGGAGCACCATTCGAATCTCGTTCCCTGGCAGCAATTGGCGGCCGAGCGAGGGGCGAAGCTCAAATACATCCCGATCACGCCGGACGGCCGGCTCGACAGGGCGGCGCTTCCGGCGCTGTTAACGCCGCGGACCAAAATGGTCGCGGTCACCGCGGTGTCGAACGTGCTGGGAACGATCAACGACGTCGCCGACATCGCGCGCCAAGCGCACGCCGCCGGCGCCGTCGTGCTGGTCGATGCCGCGCAAAGCGTGCCGCACATGACGACCGACGTGCAGGCGCTGGACGTCGATTTCCTGGCCTTCAGCGGGCACAAGATGCTGGGGCCCTCGGGCGTGGGCATCTTGTATGGTCGCCGCGAGCTGCTCGAAGCAATGCCCCCGTTCCTCGGCGGCGGCAGCATGATTCGCCGCGTGAAGCTCGATTCCTTCGAGCCGGCCGAGTTGCCGGCGAAGTTCGAAGCCGGCACGCCCCCGATCGTACCGGCCATAGGCCTAGGTGCCGCGATCGATTACTTGAATCACGTCGGCATGGACAACATCCACGCCTACGAGCGGATTCTCACCGAGCGGGCACACCAGGTGCTGGCCGAAGTCGGAGGCGTACACATTCTCGGCCCGGAAACGGAATTCAAGGGGGGCATCGTCAGCTTCACGCTCGACGGCATTCACGCCCACGATATCGCCCAGTTGCTCGATCGGCGGGGCATCGCCGTGCGGGCCGGTCACCACTGCGCCATGCCCTTGCACAAGCGGCTGGGAATCAATGCCAGTGCCCGGGCCAGCTTCTACTTCTACAACACGCTGGCCGAGATCGAGTTGCTTGGCACGGCGCTGGCGGACGCCAAGCGCGTCTTTCGCAAGAAGAAATAGCCCGGTCGCGCATCGGCTATTTTATTTCGATCGTCGAAACCACCGGGCTGGCCGTCGTGCGCGCGGTTCAGCGCGGCGTGGACTTTTGCTTGGGAATCAGCAGGCCCGCGCCCAGCAGGAGCGCACCCGTGATCAATCCTCCCACGGCCGCGATCATGCGATGGCGGTTTATCGTGGCGGCCTGTTGATAGTCCTCGACCATCATGCGGAATTCCAACATGTTGGAGGATTCGGGCGTCTTGCTCAGCTCATTCCACAAGTAGGTCGTCTGCAGCAATGTCATTTGGTCGATATCACCGGTCGACCCCGCCGCCTCGATCAATGCCTCCTGATGCTCTTGCGGATAGATCGGGCGCGTCATCCACAGGAAGGCCACCGCCAATAGCGCGAGGGCGCCAAGCAAGCCGCCCACGAAGAATACCGCCTGACGCAGGCCCCAATCCTGAGCGTGCTGGTCGGCCTCGGGCGCGGCCCGCTCCAGCCGATCGAGACCGCGCAGCGTGGGAATCGTCAGCGCGGCGCCGCATTGAGGGCAGCCGACCGACAGGCCGGCCTGGCTGCGGTCGACGGCCAGCTTGTGGCCGCAAGGGCAAGGAAGCAGATATTCCGTCTTGATCGTGGCCAATGCCGCCTCGGAGTTGATCAAAGCATGGAGTTGATCAAAGCATGATTTCGGATCGCAAGCTTGCGGCGGCTACTCTGGCACCGCCGAGCCGCGCGACGCCCACCAGGGAAGCGTGGCGCCGCCGTCGATTCCCAGTGCTGAGCCGGTAATGTAATCGCTGGCCGGATCGCACAAGAAGACGACGCCGCGGCCGATTTCTTCGGGCCGCCCCAGCCGGTTCCACGGCAGTAGCTCGCCGCCGCGTTGGATTTGCTCCTCGCTGGCGAATTTTCGCTCGCCCGGCGTATCGATCCAGCCGGGATGAATGATGTTGACGCGGATGCGGTGCTCGACCAGTTCAATGGCCGCGGTTCTGGCCATCTGGTCGATGGCGGCCTTCGCCATATTGTACGCCATCGAACGCGGCACGGGGATAAAGGCGTGCGGCGAACTGATCACGACGATCGAACCGCCTTCGCCTTGCTCGACCATTTGCCGGGTGGCGGCCCGCAGGGTGTAGAACGCTCCCCACATCGTGACCTGCAGCGTGCGGTGAAAGCCGTCGAGATTCGCCTTGTGGAAGATCTCCCGATCGCTGTAGACGGCGTTGGTCACGGCGATATCCAGCCGGCCAAACTGCTGCACGGTTTTATCGACCATCTCGTCGACGACGCGGCGGTCGCCGACGTCGCCCGGCACCAGTAGCGAACGTCGTCCGGCGGCCTGCACGGCCTCGGCCACGTTATCCGCGTCTTCGCGGTGCGAATTGAAGTTGATCGCCACGTCGGCCCCGGCCTCGGCCAAGGCGATGGCGGTGGCCCGTCCGATACCGCGGCTGGCGCCCGTGACTAAGGCAACTTTTCCGTTGAGAATCACGGCGGATACCTTCTGAAGAGACTTCGAGAGAGCGAACCTGAACGAGCCACGATTTTAGCCGGCAAGCGCCGCTTCGTAAGCCGCGATCTTGTCTTCGTGGGCCAGAGTCAGGCCGATGTCGTCCAGTCCGTTGAGCAGGGAATGCCGCCGCGACGGCTCGACCTCGAAGGCGACTTTGAAGCCGGCATCGTCCGCGATCGTACACGTTTCCAGATCGACCGTGAGCTGGTACCCCTCGCGCGCGGCGCGGCGGAACAGCTCGTCGACCGTACCTTCGTCAAGCCGCACCGGCAGCAGGCCGTTTTTGAAGCAGTTGTTGTAGAAGATGTCGGCGAAGCTGGGAGCGATGATCGCGCGAAAGCCGTAATCCTCGAGCGCCCAGGGGGCGTGCTCGCGACTCGAGCCGCAGCCAAAATTCCGCCGCGCGAGCAGGATCGTGGCGCCGCGGTTGCGCGGCAGGTTCAACTCGAACTGCGGATTATCGGAGCCGTCTTCCAGGCGCCGCCAATCCTGGAACAGAAACTGCCCGAAGCCCGTCCGTTCGATCCGCTTGAGAAATTGCTTGGGAATGATCTGGTCGGTATCGACATTGGCGCGGTCCATGGCCGCGACCAGGCCGGTGTGTTTGACGAAAGGTTTCATGCGTGACCCGTGAAGAAATGGTGTCGCCGGTGGGACGCGTGCGCCCGGTCGTTATTTGTATTTCCACTCGCGAATGTCGACGAAGTGCCCGGACACGGCCGCCGCGGCGGCCATCGCCGGCGAGACCAGGTGCGTGCGGCCCCCCTTGCCTTGCCGGCCTTCGAAGTTGCGGTTGCTGGTCGAGGCGCAGCGCTCGCCGGGCGAAAGCGTATCGGGGTTCATGCCCAGGCACATGCTGCAACCGGCTTCGCGCCATTCGAAACCGGCTTCCTTGAAGATGCGGTCCAACCCCTCCGACTCGGCCTGCCGCTTCACCTGCCCGCTGCCAGGCACCACCATCGCATGGACACTGCCGGCGATTTTGTAACCCTTGACCACCGCCGCCGCGGCCCGCAGGTCGCTGATGCGGCTGTTGGTACAGGAACCGATGAAGACCCGATCGAGCGCCACGGCTTCGATCGGCGTGCCGGGCTTGAGCCCCATGTAATTCAGGGCGCTGGCTGCGCTCTTGCGCTCGTTCTCGTCGGCCAGTTGGGTCGGATCGGGAATCTTGTCCACGACCTTGGCCACTTGCGCGGGATTGGTTCCCCAGGTCACTTGCGGCGCCACGTCCGCGGCATTGAACACCGAGACGCGATCGTACTTGGCGCCGGGGTCCGAGGGGAGCTGTCGCCAGCGGTTCGCCGCCGCCTCGAAATCGCGCGGCGCGAATTCGCGGCCCCGCAGATAATCGAACGTTACCTCATCCGGCGCGATCATGCCGCAGCGGGCGCCGGCTTCGATCGACATGTTGCAGACGGTCATCCGTTCTTCCATGTCGAGCGCGCGGATCGCCGGGCCAGTGTATTCGATGGCGTAGCCGGTGCCGCCGTCGGTGGTCAATTGCCCGATGAGATACAGGATCAAGTCCTTGGCCGTGACGCCGCGCGCCAAGGCGCCGTCGAAGCGGACCTCGAACGTCTTGGGGCGGTATTGCAGCAAGGTTTGCGTGGCCAGCACGTGCTCGACTTCACTGGTGCCGATGCCGAAGGCCATGGCACCAAGCGCCCCGTGCGTGGCTGTATGGCTGTCGCCGCAGACGATCGTCATGCCCGGCTGCGTCAGCCCCAGCTCGGGGCCGATGACGTGAACGATTCCCTGTTGAGCGTTATCGAGGTCGTAAAGCTTTACGCCGAACTCGCGGCAGTTGGCCCGCAGCGTGTCGATCTGCTGCTTCGAGATCGGGTCCAATATGGGCAGCGATCGGTCGGTCGTGGGAATATTGTGGTCAGGCGTGGCAACCGTCCGCGATGGTTGCCGCACTTTGCGCCCCGCCAATCGCAACCCCTCGAAGGCCTGAGCGCTGGTCACTTCGTGTACAAGGTGCAGGTCGATATAGAGAATCGTCGGCTTCCCCTCTTCGGCATGCACCACGTGCGCATCCCAGATCTTGTCGAACATCGTGCGGGGGCGTGCGGAGGATGAAATCATGATCAACCCAAGCAGCAAAAAGGGGGGGGCGTGGCGGGCAAACGGCCAGGGCGGAAATCTTGCCCGGCCCGCCGCGCGGAGAAATACCCAGACATTTGATTCTACTAGACGGCCGAGCGCTTGGGGAGGTTCGTGACGAGGCGGCGGAACCGTCATCACCAGGCAGAACGAGCAATCAACTTGCCCCGACCGCGGTGGGTCTTTCGATCTGCTCCCACCAGTTGGTGGCCTGCTCGCGGGACCAATCGCCGGCCGATTCGCATTCCGCCAGCGCCCGGCCGAAGGCCGCCGCCGAGGGATATCGATCGTCGGGATTTTTGGCCAAGGCCCGCAATACCACCTGCTCGAGATCGGCGGGAATGTCGGGCCGGATGCGGGACGGCGGCGCCACTTCGTCGTGCGCATGCGCGACCATCACCCGCATCGGGTTTTGATCGTCGAACGGTGGTCGGCCGACGAGCAGGAAGTACGCCACGGCGCCGAGCGAATAGATGTCACTGCGCCCGTCGGGCTCACTGTCTCCCAGCGCCTGTTCAGGCGACATGTACGAGGGAGACCCCGTGATCGTGCCGTCTTGCGTGAGCTGCGGCGCGGCGGGGCCTTCGGCGGCGGCCTTGGCCAGCCCGAAATCGAGCAGCTTGGCCACGTCGTGTACGCCACCACGATGGGCCGCGAAAATGTTCCCCGGCTTGATATCGCGATGGACCAATCCCACGGCGTGCGCTTCGCGCAGGGCGTCGCACGTTTGCGTAAGCAGATAGATCACGCGCTCCGGCGGCAGCGGACCGTAGCGCTCGACCAGCTCGGCCAGGCTCAGACCGGGCAGATATTCCATTACGTAATAAAACGTGCCGTCTTCGGTCATGCCGTAATCGAAGATCTCGACGGTGTTCCAATGCGACAGGCGGGCGGTGGCCCGCACTTCGCGCTCGAAGCGCGCGAGCGCCCGCGGGTCGTGCGCCTTGCCCGGACGAATGATCTTGATCGCGCAGGGCCGCTTCATCATTTGATGCTCGGCCAGGTAGACCTCGCCCATGCCGCCGGCGCCGATCAGGTTGCGCAAGCGATATTGCCCGAGCTGCCGGGCTTCGAAAGCTTCGCGGCGCAAGCTGCCGATCATGTACGTGCCGTAGACGCTCGAGCCGAAGCCCGCGGCCATGAACAGTACGACGTAGGAGAGCTGATTGAGGTGTTGCGCCCTGGTCAGCTCGCTGTACATCCGATTGTCGAACAGCATCACGACGATTGGTGCGATGGCCATGACGCCGATGATCGCCGCCGCCCGCCGCCAGGTGTTGGGGATGTAGATCGCGTACGTGAACATCAAGCAGAACCACATTCCGACCGGGTTGTAGGTCGTGTGGTCGAGGGTCATGCTGGCCGCGTTGGCAACATGCTGCACGCAGGCGAAGAAGAGCGCGGTCAGACCGAAGATGACCGTTTCGGCGACGCGCAGAGCGCGTAGCGAAAGGTTGCACCGCCAGCACAGCTTATAGCTGACCAGCGCCAGCACGACGACGTGGAAGGCGTGGAACCAATCGAGATACCGCGCGCTGCGCTCGAGCGCGGGATTTCCCATCGACAGGCCGGCGCCAAACAGCGACCGCACGAAGAATGCGGCTGACCCCAAGCACAGGACCAAAGCCGCGGCCCGTAAGCGCGTGCGCAGTAGCAACCGCGTCTCACCGGAGAGCCCCGGCCCGCTCCCTTCGACGAGCGCCACGCGCGGATTGACTTCGGGCAGAGGGCTGCCACTGGTCGAACCGCGCAGGCTCAGGCTATCGAGCGTCGCGTCGCCCCCGTGCCGCTCGAAATGGTGACGTTGCTGGTCCATCGAACGTGTGCGCCAGAATTGTTTCGCACGCCCCGCGCCTCGGCGAACGCGACTAACCCATCATATACGTGGGGCTTGCGGGAGAGTTCACCCAAATTTCCACCGCGTTTGGGGAATAGCCGTTTCCGGTGATTCCCCGCGCAGTCACTCTGTCTACCATTCGCACGACCATCGGGTTTCTTAAGGTGGGGCGCCTCTTGTTCGGGAACGGCCGGAACGCTTCTGCCGCCCTATAGTTGCCGTCGGCGGAAAATAATTTCCCGCGCAGGAACATCGCCCCATGCTAGCGGGGGGGCTACGTCGCGACAGGGCCGCCTGCCCATGGAGAGCCCGCAAGCCGGACGAAGGTTCGCCGCTGGCGGGCGCGAACGAAGAGCGAGCCGATGGATCGAAGGCCCGAGATTTATGCGGCCCGGCGGCGCGGCGCTACGGCCGCGGCCCATTGCCGGACGCTGTCGTGCGCCACGTCACGGTAGGGAGAGTCCGCCCCCGCAAGCGCGGCATCTTGCAGAAACACACGCGTGCGATCGTGCAGGAGCCGCTCGATGTAATACCACGACTTTTCCAGCGCTGCCCGATCCTGATCGTTGTTAATCACGATCAGGTCGGCCAGGCCCAGCATGTTCGCGGCGCGCGACAGCGCCGAGAACGCATCGCCGGGCAGCAGCCGGATCTTCGCGCCGCTGGTTACCAGCTTGCGATGAGCCAGCTTGAGGGACAGGCCTTCGCCGGTTTGCGGCGCGCGCATCTCGAAGAGATCGACGCCCGTATAAACGACATTCTCGGCAGAGTCTTTGCCCGCCGCCATTTCGATCATCCGCAAAGCCAGGTCGCCAGAGGCGACTCCCAGCTCGACGATTCTGCGCAGGCCGTCACGGCGAATCGCCTGATAAATCGGCCGATACACGGCGGGCCGCGAAAAACGCGTGAGAAACAAGCTGCGCAGACGGAATGACTTGATCCACATCGTGTTGACCCAGGCAAATGTCGGCGGGATTTCGGGCGTCGCAACGCCACGAGCGCGCAAGCCAGGCGGCGGTAGGTGAGGTTGGGCAGGCGCGGCAGAGCTTGCCGCGCGAGTCGTCACGACGAATCCTTTGTCGGCGACTCGAAAAACCGAAGGCTGGCGCGCTGACAATTATCTGTTCGGCCGCCGATCCGACCCGAGTCAAATGGAATTCGCAACTCGTCAGATGCGCAAAGTATCGGTGCGCTTTATCGGGTTTACATACGAAGCTGTCATCTTCGGCGCGCCCCTTCAAGTGACTCGTTCCCCACGGTCGATAGCGCGCGAGGGCGAGCGCCGTATCGCAAAAAGTTCCAAAAGGCGGAGCCGATGCGCACCTGGTTGCTAGCATTTACGTTGATCAACCTTGCGGCTAGCGAATTGCTAGCACAAACTCCCTTGCCGCCGTCGGCGTCCGCCGGCGCGGCAACCGACGGACCGCTGCTGGCTCCGCCGGTGATCGACGTTCCCGCCGCGCCGCGCGCGGCGGTCTCGCCCCCGGCAGTCAACGTTCCAAGTACGGCCGGGGCACCGCTGGCGCCACCATCGATCGACGTCCCAAACGCGTTCGGGGCGCCTCTGCCACCGCCGGCAGGCAGCGAAGCGAAGAGCAAGCCACGTTTCTTTCGCCTCCCACAACCCACGACGCCACCCAGGTTCGCTGGGGCGCCTACCGCGCCCAATCAGCAGGGCAAAGGCTTGGGCAGCCGCTTTAAACAGCGTAATGCGCCACCATTGACCGACGCACCCCTGGCAGGCTCGAGCGCCGCGCTTTCATCGCAGCCCGAGGTGTCAGGCATCGATGCGCCCCCCTCCAAGCGCGCCAACAATCCGCGCAAGTACGGCCCGCTGGAATTGTTTCCCAAGACGAAGGAATCGGACCGCACGGGCAACCCGTTTTCCCTTCGCCGGCCGGTCCTCGCCTGGTAGCTAGCACCAGCGCACGCGCGCTAACGATCGGCTAACACCAGAGCGCGCCATTTTTTGCGCAAGAGCGCACACGAGCGCCCTGGGCTGCGTAATAGCCTTATGCGCGTCATCCTGACGCGGGGGGGTGCGTACGCTCACCCGTTAGGAATTGACCGCCGCGGCCCGGGTGTGCTAACTTTCGCAGCCGCTTCCGTGGCGCGCGTTAGGCTGGGTAACGTGCGCGTCGAGGTGGTCGCACCTGCGGTCCATGCCCATTCGATCCGACGCGAGAAGACCGGTGAAATACGCAGCCATAGGTCCCATCTCGGTCTACTTGCCGCTGCTGGTCGAGACGAACGACGATCTCAACCGGCAGTTTCCGAAATGGGACATGGACCTGATCTATTCCAAGACAGGCATCCGTGCTCGGCACATCGCCGCCCCCGAGGAATGTGCCTCGGACCTGGGAGTCGCGGCCGCGGAAAAGCTTTTCGCCGAACACCAGGTCGATCGCGATTCGATCGATTTTCTCCTGCTCTGCACGCAGACGCCCGACTACCCGTTGCCCACCACGTCCTGCTTGATGCAGGATCGCCTGGCGTTGCGGACTTCGATCGGCGCGCTGGATTTCAACCTGGGGTGCTCGGGCTTTGTCTACGGACTGTCGCTGGCCGATGGACTGATTCGTAGCGGCGCGGCCCGCCGGGTACTCTTGATCACGGCCGAAACGTATTCGAAGTACATCGCGCCCGACGATCGCAGCCTGCGCACGATCTTCGGCGATGGCGCGGCGGCGACGCTCGTCGAAGCGGCGGACACATGTTCCGTCGGATCCTTTCGCTTCGGCACCGATGGCGCGGGCGCCGATACGCTGATGGTCACCAAGGGGGGCGCGCGGCCCGAGAACGACGCCATCAAACCGCGCAAGCGCCAACGCTGGTCGAGCGATCTCTTCATGGATGGTCCGGCGCTGGTGGATTTCACGGTCGAGCGGATTCCGCAGCTCGTCGACGAGATTCTCGCCACCGCGCAATGGGCGCGCGACGAAGTCGACCTGTTCCTCATGCACCAGGCCACGCATATGATGCTGGATCGGCTGCGCCAGCGGATGGAACTGGATGATCAGCGGCTGCCGCTGATGCTGGAAAATTGCGGCAACACGGTCTCCTCGACGCTGCCCATCCTGATGCACGACCTACGGGCCAGCGGCCGGCTGCGGCCGGGAACGCGATCGCTGTTGGTCGGCTTCGGCGTCGGGCTCTCCTGGGCCGGGTGCCAATGGACCGAAACGTGGGCGGGTCACGGCGCCGCCACCGGCGATGCCACGACCGCTTCTGACGCTGGCGAGATCGTCGCCGGCGACGACGACGCGGAAAAGCAGGCGGCCTAGCACGGCGCCGTTGCGATTTCCTTCTGCGTCTACTTTTCGTTCTCGGCCCACTCGTCGCTGCCTACTCCCGCCGCATTCCGCCCGCGGGCTCTCTCTGTCGCGCACGACACCTGATTATCCGCGACATTTGACAGCCAGATCGTTTTGACGTTAGCTAGTTGTCAGACATCGTTGCTGTTGTGGTCCCGTGGTCATCGGGCGGGCGAACGACTCGCGGCACCCGCGCTGTGAGCGTCTTTAGCGGAGCGTTCACATGAAGTGTCGCGGCGCAGGCCCAGTCGTTCCGGATCGGGCCGCGAAAATCGAACGCCGAGAGTTGTGCAGAGTCGCGATACTTTGTCAGGCTTTTTTTGAAGCGTCGGGTTGGCGTACCCTGGATAAGTTCGGCCAACTTCGACACGCTCGCGCCAGCGTGAGCATGGCCCCCGACCGATCGTGGAGTTTCGGCTGTCAGTCGTTCACTTAACTGCCTGCTGCCTACTGACAACCGACGACTTCGTTCCCCTGGCGAATTACTTCGCGCCGACCAGTTGCTTCTTCTTCTCGGCCAGGATTTCTTCCTGGATGCTGGCCGGCACGCGCTTGTAGCGCGAGAATTCCATGGTGAACGTTCCCTGTCCCTGCGTCATGCTGCGCAGGTCGGTCGAGTAACCGAACGTTTCGGCCAGCGGCACTTCGGCCTCGATCACGGCCACGGCTCCCTGCACTTCGCTGGAGACGATCATGCCGCGGCGGCTGGTCAATTCGCCGGTCACCGAGCCTTGGAAATTGACCGGCACCTCGACTTCGAGCTTCATCACCGGCTCGAGCAACACCGGCTTCATCTTCAGGAACGTTTCGCGGAAGCAGCCGCGAGCGCAGACCTGGAACGCCATGTCCGAGCTGTCGACCTCGTGGTACGAACCGTCTTCGAGCACGGCCTGCACGCCCACGATCGGGAAGCCCGCCACCGGCCCCTTGGAGAGCGAATCGCGGAAGCCCTTCTCGACGCTGGGAATGTACTCGCGCGGAATGCGGCCGCCGGTGACCTTATCGACGAACTCGAACGGCTCCGGGGCATCGTCCGGCAGCGGATAGAAGTGGCCGACGACGTGGGCGTACTGGCCCGAACCGCCGGTCTGCTTCTTGTGCTTGTAATTGTAGTCGGTCTCTTTCGTCGGCGCTTCGCGGTAGCTGACCTTGGGCGCGCCGACTTCGACCTCGACCTTGTACTCGCGGCGCATGCGCTCGACGTAGATTTCCAGGTGCAGCTCGCCCATCCCGGCGATCAACGTGTCGCCCGTCTCTTCGTCGCTGGTGGCGCGGAACGTCGGGTCTTCCTTGGTGAAGCGCTGCAAGGCCTTCGACAGCTTGTCGCTGCCTTCGCGCGACAGCGGCGTGATGGCCATCTTGATGACCGGCTCGGGCACGAACATGCTTTCCAGCGTGCAGTACTTCGTCTGCGAGGCGTACGTATCGCCGCTGGCGCAGTCGATGCCGATGATCGCCACGATGTCGCCGGCCGAGGCGCTGTCGACTTCCTCGCGCTTGTCGGCGTGCATGCGCACGATGCGGCTGAAGCGGTGCTTCTGGCCGGTGCGCTGGTTGTAGTGCATGTCCCCCTTGTTGATCGTTCCCTGGTAAATGCGGGTGAACGTCAACTGGCCGTACGGATCTTCCACGATCTTGAACGCCATGCCGACGAAGGGCTTGGCCGGATCGGGCTCGAGCGGGAACTTCTCGTCCGGCTTGTCGTAAGCCTTGGCCGTGACCTTGCGGTCCAGCGGCGACGGAAGGTAGCGGACGATGGCATCCAATAGGGGCTGCACCCCCTTGTTGCGATAGGCGGTGCCCATGAACACCGGCGTGACGTCCTGTTCCTGAACGGCTTCGGTGACGACCTTGTGGATCAGTTCCTCGGGCACTTCCTGCTCGCCCAGCAACAGCTCCATCAGCTCGTCGCTGTACATGGAGAACGCTTCGAGCATGGCCTGGCGGGCCTCGACGGCCTCGTCTTTCAGCTCGGCGGGAATTTCTTCGCGGCGGACCTTCTCGCCGTTATTGCCGTCGAAGTACACGGCCTTCATCGTGATCAGGTCGATGACGCCTTCGAACTTGTCTTCCTTGCCGATCGCGATCTGCATCAGCACGGCTTCGCATTGCAGCTTTTCGCGCAATTGCTTGACGACGCGGCGATAGTCGGCGCCGGTGCGGTCCATCTTGTTGATGAACGCCAAGCGCGGCACGTGGTAGCGCTTCATCTGGCGGTCGACCGTCATCGACTGCGACTGCACGCCGCCCACGGCGCACAGCACGAGGATGGCGCCATCGAGCACGCGCAGGCTGCGCTCGACCTCGACGGTGAAATCGACGTGGCCCGGGGTATCGATCAGGTTGATCTGGTGGTCCTGCCACTCGACCGTGGTGGCGGCGCTGGTAATGGTGATCCCGCGCTCGCGCTCCAGGTCCATGTGGTCCATGGTGGCCCCGCCTTCGCCCTTCACCTCTTGAATGCGGTGAATGCGTCCGGCGTAGAACAAGATGCGCTCGCTGAGCGTGGTCTTGCCCGAGTCGATATGCGCCGAAATACCGATGTTACGTAGGTTGGCCAGGTCCATGGTCGAGTCTCTTTATCCGGTAACGAATCTCTTCACCCAATAACCGACACCGCTTGCGTTCCTGTTAACCGACTGTGGCTATAGCGTGAGCGCCCGCAAATCCGTTGGGTCGCAATCGCCTGGGGTCGCCGGAAGGAACGAGAACCCCGTTGGGCAGGCAGGGGTCCCGTGAATCTCCCGAGGCGCTCCTTGCCGTTGGAGCGGGACCCAGCATGGCATGACGCCTGTCCAACCATCGTAACCCATTTCTTCGGCAGGCAAAGGGCAAATAGACCACAAGGATTTGATTTCCTAATGAGAATCGTGTGTTGAATTCGTGAATGCGGCCTTGGCGTTTGCCGCGGCTCCCGCCGGGAAGCGTGCAATAAACGCGCCAGGGCGGCGTTGCTGGGCGTCGGTATTGGAGCCGGACAGTTGATTTATCTCCAAGCGGCAACTAGTTTTAACGAGCCATGAATACACCTGACGAGAGCAATCCGGCAAACGGTCCGGCACAACCGGCTGTCCATGCGACAGCCACCGGGGGGCGTCGCGCCCTGCTAGCACGCTACCCGTGGCTGGGATTCGTTTTGCCGCTGGTCGTCTTTCTGCTTTTTACGCAGTTCGAGCCGACCCCACCCCCGATCGCCGAAAAGCCAGCGGCGCCGGAACCGGCTGCCGTGGATCGGGCCGGTCCCGCCCACGGCGCCCCGGCCAGCGCCTCCGAGGCCCAAGGCGCGCCCGAGTCAGACGCAGGCGACGAGACAGTGAAACCATCGAGCTGGTTCGGCTTGGACATTCCGTACAGCGCGTATCCCTACGTCTATACGCTGAAGATCGCGCTTTCGATCGCGGCCATCGCCTTTTGCTGGCCGACCTATCAGCAGTTTCCCTGGAAGCTGAGTCCCCTGGCGTTTGTCGCCGGCGCCGTCGGCGTGGTGCTGTGGGTCGGTCTCTGTCAGTTGAAACTCGAAGGGCGCGTCCTGCCGGCGATTGGCTTGGGCAGTCTGGTCGCGAGCACGCAACGCAGTGCCTTCAACCCGCTTGTCGAATTGGCGGCGCAGCCGGCCTGGGCGTGGGGCTTTCTCGTGATCCGCTTCATCGGCCTGGCATTGGTCGTGCCGTTGATCGAGGAGTTTTTCCTGCGCGGCTTCGTGATGCGTCTGTGCGTCAGCGAAGATTGGCCGAAGGTTCCTTTTGGCACCGTGAACAAGCTGGCCGTTGTGGTAGGAACGGCGGTCCCGCTCGCCATGCACATGCCGAGCGAGTACCTGGCCACGCTCGTCTGGTTCTCGATGATCACCGGGTTGATGGTTCTGACGCGTAATATCTGGGACTGCGTCGCCGCCCACGCCACGACGAACCTGCTCCTGGGCTTGTACGTCGTCGTCTGGAACCAGTGGCATCTGATGTAGCGGCGGCTCGGGGACCGTTTTCGCGCTCTCTCGTTGCGGTCTTGAGCCGTTTCCCTGCGTGCCATGCATTTCCGACGAAGGAGGATAAGCATGTTTGGCGGCGCTGAAATCCGATGATTGCATGCTTATTCGCTGCGCGAAAAAGCATGGCACAAAAGTCATAAAAGCGCTTCGCCCTCAATATTCCGTGGCCGGCGGCGAAAGCAAGGTGAATTGCACGATCTCTCCGCGCGACCAACTCGGTTAATCCGCGGTCGCCGGAAGTGGTACGCTTCAGTAGCGGCCGGGTCGATGTTGGGAGAAGTCGTTGGCTCCCAAAACGGTGCGGCCCCGGTGGCTTGGAAAACCTCACTCCTCGGGCACATTCTGTGAGCA
>DASZWQ010000080.1 GCA_035546535.1 Pirellulales bacterium
CAACGGGCTGCGACATCGCAGGGATGCGATGGCAAAATATCGACGTAAGTCGTTATTTTGCGAGCCGTGCGAAGCTTTGCTTCGCACTTGGCGAGGTTGAAAAAAGCCACGAGGGCTTTTTTCAACAGGCTGCTAGACCGAAGCGACGCGTCCCACGGACTTTGCGATCAAACGGTTGCCGCTATGGTCGGGATCGTTCGCACGCTCATCACGCCGTTAAACCGCCGTCGATCGTCAACACGTGTCCCGTAATGTACGAAGCCGCGTTGCTTACCAGAAACAACACACTGCCGACAACCTCGTCTGGCGTTCCCAGCCGTCGCACCGGTACTCGATTGACGACCTCCTCCAGGACCTTCTCGCCCAGTTTGTCCGTCATTTCCGTCTCGATAAAGCCCGGCGCGATGGCATTTACTGTCACCTTGCGGGTCGCCAACTCGCGGGCCACCGAACGCGTCATGCCGATCAAGCCTGCTTTCGAGGCCGAATAATTGGCCTGCCCTGGGTTGCCCATCAAGCCCGACACGCTGGCGATGTTTACGATCCGGCCATAGCGTCCCTGCATCATCGGCCGCGTGACGGCCCGGGTGAACAGAAAGGCGCCGCGCAGGTTGGTGTTGATCACGTCGTCCCACTGGTCGTCCTGCATGCGTGGGATGAGCGTGTCGCGCGTGA
Organism: Pirellulales bacterium; assembly: GCA_035546535.1. Taxonomy (NCBI): domain Bacteria; kingdom Pseudomonadati; phylum Planctomycetota; class Planctomycetia; order Pirellulales; species Pirellulales bacterium. The sequence continues at coordinate 676 of DASZWQ010000080.1, forward strand.
TGCCGGCATTGTTGACGAGAATCTGCAGCTTCTCCCATTTTTCGAGCACAGCGTCGACCGTCTTTTGCACGCTCTCGGACTGAGTCACGTCGCAGGAGAAAGCTTCGGCCGTGCCGCCGGCTGAGGCGATTTCGTCCACCGTACTGCGCAGCTTGTCAGCATTGCGCGCGATGCACGCCACGCGGGCACCCGCGCGCGCCAAACCCACGGCGATCGCGCGGCCCAAACCCTGAGAGGCTCCGGTGACAATCGCCGTCTGGCCGCGCAGGTCGACCGACAGTTTCGCGTCGAAGGTGTCCGCCACAGCACACTCCTTTATGTTCGTAGCCGGCACAAGGCCGCGCTAATCCATCACACTTTGACAGGCAATCTTGCGATCGATGCGCCGCAGCAAGCCGCGCAACACGCGTCCGGGCCCGACCTCATAAAACTGGTCGACGCCCTGGTCGATCAGATGGCGCAACGAATCCTCCCAGCGCACCGGATTCACGACCTGCTTGACCAACAGGGCGCGAATCTCTTCGGGGTTCGCGTGCGCCGCGGCATCGACATTCGAGACGACGGGGATCTTTGGGTCGTGCATCTTTACCTTGGCCAGGCCCGCCGAGAGCCGCGCCACGGCCGGTTCCATGATCTTGGTGTGAAACGCGCCGGCCACGGCCAGGGGAACGGCCTTCATGGCGCCCGATTTTTCGGCCAGCTCGGCAGCGCGCTCGCAGGCGGCATTGCTGCCCGAGATCACGATATTCCCGGGACAAAGCAAATTGGCGATTTCCAATACGTCGCCGCCACGGGCCTGATCGACGACCGATTGCACCTGTACGCGTTCCATGCCGAGGATGCTGACCATGCCACTGGGAGCAGCGTCGGCGGCATCCTGCATGGCCGCGCCGCGCAATTGCACGAGCCGCAATCCATCTTCGAAATCCAATACGCCGGCAAACGTCAGCGCGGTGTATTCACCCAGGCTCAGGCCGGCCGCCGCCTCGCACGACAGCACCACATCGGGCGACTCCGCCCGCAGGGCTTCGACGGCGGCCAGGCTGGTGACGAAGAGCGCCGGCTGACTGATGACGGTCGAATCAAGCTCCTCGGCCGGCCCTTCGAAGCAGAGCTTGGCCAGGTCGAAGCCCAGGACCGCATTCGCGCGGTCGTACAGCTCGCGCACGGCAGGCAGCTTCTCGGCCAAGGCCGCGCCCATTCCGACGCTCTGCGCGCCCTGCCCGGGAAACAGAAAGGCGATCTTCGACACCGGCGGCATTCCTTGTGTGTGAGCGCAACAGCACGCTGGGCCGCTGCGCGAGAACCTGACGAGCGCTTAGTTTAGCAATCCGTGGCCACGGCGCAAGACCAGGATGCTGAGGGCGCAAGGTAGGAAACGGGCAGACATCGAGCGCACTCCCGCATCGATGTTCAAAAAGGACCCACTTGTTGGACGGCAGGGCGCCGGGCGGGTACGAGCGAAGACGGGTGCTATTCCGCCGGCTCGACCATGACGCGACCCATGTAGTAGCCGCAATTCGGGCAAACCACGTGCGAGGGCAGGGCGGTGCTGCACTGCGGACAGTAGTGCAATTGCGGCGGGGTCTTGAAGTCATGGGCCCGACGGCTGCGGGTCTTCGAATTCGATTGACGGCGTTTTGGTACGGCCATGATCGTGAGATTCCTCGGTACCGGGCGACAAAAACGAGGCCGCTCGGCACCAGCCAAGCCTGCTCAAACTCGCGGAAACGACTCACTTTAGGGGGCGATTCCAGGGCTGTCAATCGGTCGCCGCTGGGCCAAACTCGCAGGTTTTAAACTAACCCCGTTGCCCAGAACCCCGCCAGCATCAGGCAAAAGCCCAGGTGCAACACGAGCAAGGCGAGGACTGCAAAGCCCAGGTAGCTAAACGGCTCTGTCCGCCGCACCCAGCAGCGCCAATAGACGAGCAGCCCTTCGATAATGATGGCCGCGACCAGGGCAGGCGTTCCGCCAGGCGACGCCCAAGCCAACAGTGCGGCGAGCGCCGTTACGCCGAACAGCATGGCGAGACTGAATTGCAGCGGCGTCCCGCTCCGCTCGCGACGGTAATCGAAATAGTAGGCCCCAACCAGGCCCAGGAACGTGTAGCCGCAAAACCGCGCCGTCCAGAGCACCGTCAGCGGGTCCACGCCCAACAACTCAAGAAGCGGCGCGCACATGCCCGCGATCAGGAAGAGCACCGCGGCCGAGAGAAAAATGGTTCGAATGGCCATATCCGCTCGCTGTTCGTGCTCTAGATCAACTGCCGACCGTGCTACCCCACGTGCGCCGCGAGTTGATCATGGATCGCCTGGCGGGCTCGATCAAGCGCCGCGGGTAATTTCGCGGGATCCTTGCCGCCCGCCTCGGCCATGTCGGGACGGCCGCCGCCTGAGCCGCCGACGACCTCGGCCGCCGCTTTGACCCACTGGCCCGCGTGCACCTTCTTTTGCTCCAGGTCCCGGCTTACACCCGCGGCCAGCACGACTTTGTCCTGCTCGACGCTGGCCAGGAATACGGCCGTAGGCGTTCCCTTGCGCCGCAATTGATCGATCAATTGCCGCAAGACAGGGCGTGTGCCGCCGGGCACCTCGGCCACGATGACCTTCGTTCCAGAAACATCCTCGGCCGTGGCCAACAGCTTTTCGGCCGAAAATTCCTCGCCCGACGGGCCGCGGGCCGGCTGCTTTTTCAACTCGCGCACTTCTTTGGCCAGGGCCGCCACGCGAGCCGGCACTTCGCTGACCGGAACCTTCAAAGTCGCCGCCACCTCGGCCAACAGCGCCTCTTCATCCTGCACCTTTTGCAAGGCCGCCGGGCCGGTGAGGGCCGTGATCCGGCGCGTCCCGGCTGCCACGCTCTCTTCGCCGACGATCTTGAACAGACCGGCTTGTCCCGTGTTGCTCAGGTGCGTGCCGCCGCACAGTTCCTTGCTGAAGTCCCCCATCGACACCACGCGCACCACGTCGGGGTACTTCTCGCCAAAGAGCATCATCGCCCCCAGCTTGCGGGCGTCGGCGATCGGCATGGTCGTCCATTGCACGGGCACGGCCGAGGTCACGCGGGCGTTCACTTCGGCTTCGATCTTGCGCAGCTCTTCGTGCGACAGCGGTCGCGGGTTGGGGAAATCAAAACGCAGCCAATCGCGATCGACTTTCGAGCCCTGCTGCTGGGCATGCGCGCCCAGGTGCGTGCGCAGAGCGTAATGCAGCATGTGCGTGGCGGAATGGGCCCGGATAATGCCGGCGCGACGCTCGGCATCCACGCGCGCCGTCACCGTGGCGCCCTGCCGCAGGATGCCGGAGCGCAGGTGGCCGACGTGCAGGATGAACCCGCCCTCGCGGAGCGTGTTCGTTACCTCGAAGCGCACGCCTTCGGCCACCAGGTTGCCGGTGTCGCCGACCTGACCGCCGCTCTCGCCGTAGAACGGGCTCTTGTCGAGCACGACAACGACTGGTTGCGCGTGCCCAACTTCGTTGATCTGATCGCACAGTTTGTCCTGCGCAATCAAGCCCACCACGCGGGCCTGCGATTCCAGGGTCTCGTAGCCCAGGAACTCCGTACCGTGCATCGCCTTCTTGAGCGCATCCAACGGGCTCGACTGAAAAAGCTCGACCTTCTGGCCGCCCCCCGACTCGACGCCGTGCCGCTCCATCGCCGCGCGATAACCGGCCCAATCGAACGTGAAGTTTCGCTCGGCGGCGAGTGTTTCGAACAGTTCAGGCGGAAAACCGTGCGTGGTGTACATGTCGGCCGCTTCTTCGCCCGAGACCATCACCCGGCCGCTCTTACCCATGTCGCGGAAGATGCGATCAATGCGGTCCAGGCCGCCGTCGATGGTCGAGAAGAAGTTCCCCTCCTCCTTCGAGATCACTTGCGCGACGCGCGTGGCAGTCTCGGCCAATTCGGGGTACGGCCCGCGCATTAGCTCGACCACTTTCGGTACCAGCAAGTGCAGGAACGGCGCGTGCAATCCGATCTGATGGCCGTCGAGCACCGCCCGGCGCAGAAGCCGCTTGACGACGTACTTCTCCTTGTTGGGACCGGGATACACGTTTTCGTGAATCGCGAACGTACAGGCGCGGATGTGATCGGCAATGCGCCGCAGCCGGCGCCCGTGCTCGCTCGTGGGGTCGTACTTGATGCCGCACACTTCGCCGGCCGCTTCGACCAGGGGGCGCAAAATGTCGATGTGGTAGTTCGTCTCGACCCCTTGCATGACCGCCGCGGCCCGCTCGAGCCCCATGCCGGTATCGATGTTCTTGCTCGGCAGCGGCCGCAAATTGTCGGGCGGATTGCCAACGCGATTGAACTGTGTGAAAACCAGGTTCCAGATCTCGACCGAACCGGAATCGGAGTGAAAGAATATCTCGCTGCACGGCCCGCAGACGCCGTCAGGCCCCTGGCTGGGCGCTCCGGCAGGCCAGAAATTGTCGTCTTCGCCGAAGCGATCGATCTTGTTCGTCGGCAGCTTGATCTCGTTGGCCCAGATGTTCGCGGCCTCGTCATCGTCGACGTAGACCGAGACGCTCAGTTGTGCGGGCGGCAGCGCGAGCCATTTCTTGCTGGTGAGAAACTCCCAGGCCCACTGGATCGCTTCGCGCTTGAAATAATCGCCGAAGCTGAAATTGCCCAGCATCTCGAAAAACGTGTGGTGGTAGGCGGTGCGGCCGACGTTATCGATATCGCCGGTGCGCAGGCATTTCTGGCAGGTCGTGGCGCGGGTGAACTCGAGCTTGCACTTGCCGAGAAAATGATCCTTGAACTGGTTCATGCCGGCCGGCGTGAACAAGACCGACGGGTCCCAGACGGGGACCAGGACGTCGCTGGGGCGGCGCACGCACCCCTTCGACTCGAAAAAGGTCAGATATTTTTCGCGTAATTCGTCCGTCTTCATCGCTGTTTCGCGCTCAGTGCCGCGGGAAGTGCCAGAAACCGGCCATCATAGCCGGACCCGAGAAAAGCAACCAGCGGAGCCGCGCGGCGTCGCCCGCGAAACGGTGCCAAGAAAGAGCCGCTTCGCGGCGGAGAAGCGCCGCTGAAATCACCCGGTTTCCGTAAGCCCTGTCAGCAAGACCGGGACACGGCGGCCGTGGTTCACGAAGCTAGCGCGTGGCCGGATAAGTCGACGGGCAAAATGAGTTTGCCCTACGGCTGCGGGTGCACGGTCACCATATCGCTCTTTCCGGGAGCGGCGGCCAGACGCAACATGACATCACCGTCTTTCTCCGCGATCGCCTTCTGGAATTCGTCGGGCGTTTCCACGCGCACTCCGCCAACGTGGCTGATGAGCATCGAACGGCGCAAGCCCGCTTCCCACGCGGGACTCCCCTCGACAACGTCGCGGACGATCACGCAGGGATCGGCCGGAGCTTCGCCCGAGTTCACGCGCGACTGGTATTCGAGCATGGCGGTCGCGTAATCGACCGTCAAACCGCGCCAAGAAGGCGACGGCTTGGTGACGATCACTTTGCCTTGCACGGGGAACTTGGCCAGCGGCACCTGCCGATGGAAAAGGCGGCCGCCACGCTCGACCGTGATGCGCGCCGGGCTGCCCGCGGGTAACTGGCCGATGTTCAACATCAAGTCGTCGCCGTCGCGGATCCAGTGTTCGTTCACCGCCTTGATGACGTCGTTCGGACGGATATCCGCTTGCCGCGCTGGGCCGGCGGCATAGATCATGTCGACGCGCACGCCGTTGCCGGGCCGCCCCTCGTCGCGGCGAAATGTGATCCCCAGCAGGCCGTGCGTACGTTCCTCGCCGGCCTTGAGCTTGTCGACCGTTTCGCGGAAAGCGTCGTCGACCGGAATGGCGTAACCGGCGGCTTGCTCATAACCGGCGACCGCAGCCAGGCTGGTAGTGAGCCCGACCATTTCCCCCTGCAGATTCAAAAGCGCCCCGCCGCTGGTCCCGAGGTTCAGCTTGGCATCGGTTTGGATCAGCGATCCAAAGTGCTGCAGCGTCGGCCGGCTGGGGGCGCCGTTATCGCCTGCCACGGGCGGACTTTTGCGTTGCAGGTTCGCGACGATTCCCCAACTGGCGCTCGCCTGCCCATCGCGAGCGATCGCGTACGGGTTGCCCAGCGCGATGACGATTTGCCCTTTCTGCAGTTTCGTACTGTCACCGAACGTCATCGGCACGAACTCGTTATCCGTTACTGGCTCGATGACTTCCAGCACGGCCAGATCGCTATACGGAGAGGCTCCCTTCACCGTGGCACGGTAAACCTTGCGCGAGACCGTTGTCACGTAGTAGTCGCTCTTCTCCTCCAGCGCGAGCGCATGATGGTTCGTGAGTACCAACCCCTTGCCGATGATCACGCCCGTGGCGAACGCCGTGGGGACGAACTCCGGATCGTGCGGCCCTTGCTGGGCGAGCCCTTGCCGCCCGTTGAAGAAATTCGGCTGAACGTCGGCCAGCCCGTTCCCCTTGTCGGCGACGCGGGCAATGCTGACGACCGATTTCTCGCTGCGGGCGATGGCCGCTACCACGGCATCCTGTAGAGCAATCGCTGCCGCCAGGCCGCTTGGCTCTTCCGCTCGAATGCTCGACGGCGCTGACAGACCAACAAGTAACCAGCCAACAGCCAGGCAGGCGACAGCCCTGGCTCCCCCGCGCCGTGCTGGTAGCGTACGGCAATTCTCGCAACCGACAGAATAAAGCTGCGTTCGACTCATGCCTCTACCCGATCCCTAATCATTCACCCGCAGCGTTCGTGTCACGAAAGCTTATCGGGTGCTGAGGGGGCCGGGTCCGCGCCGAGCGCCCTCACGTTTATTCGCCGCCGTCGCTATTTCCTTCACTCGCACTGGCCGCCGCCAAAGGGGCGCCGGCCGCCATGATTTTTTGCTTCAGCTCCTCGACCAGGGCCGGATTCTCGACGAGGTAAGCCCGCGTCTTTTCGCGTCCCTGACCGAGCTGCATTTCGCCGTACCGGAACCACGCCCCCGAGCGGACGATCAGCTTTTGGGCCATGGCCAGGTCGAGCACGTCCCCTTCGTAACTGATGCCGTCAGCGTGCATCATATCAAACTCTGCCACGCGGAACGGAGGCGCGACCTTGTTTTTGACCACCTTGGCCCGTACCCGCTGGCCGACCACATCCTCCCCCTCTTTGAGCTGGCCGATACGGCGGACGTCGATGCGGCAGGAGCTATAGAACTTCAAGGCCCGGCCGCCGGGAGTGGTCTCGGGGCTGCCGAACATGACGCCGATCTTCTCGCGGATCTGGTTGATGAAAATCACGCTCGTCTTGCTCTTGGCGATGGCGCCCGTCAGCTTGCGCATGGCCTGGCTCATGAGGCGTGCTTGCAAACCGACGAAAGAATCGCCGATCTCGCCTTCGAGCTCTTTTTGCGGAACCAGGGCGGCGACCGAGTCGACCACGATCACGTCCACGGCGTTCGACTTGATGAGCATCTCGGTGATTTGCATCGCCTCTTCGCCGCTGCCCGGCTGACTCACCAGGAGCGTCTCCAACTCGACGCCGAGCTTTTTCGCCCAACCAGGATCGAGGGCGTGTTCCGCATCGATAAAGGCGGCGATGCCACCGCCCCGCTGGGCCCGGGCCACCACGTGAAGGGCCAACGTGGTCTTGCCGCTCGATTCGGGCCCGAAGATCTCGATGATGCGTCCCTTAGGAATTCCCTGGCCGCCAAGGGCCAGGTCCAGCGATAAGCTGCCGGTCGACACACCCTGAATTTGCACGGCCTTATCGGTCCCCAGGGGCATGATGGCCCCTTCGCCGAACTGCTTTTCGATCTGCGCCACCGCGTTCTTCAATGGCGCACTGCCGTCGAGCACCGACTTCGCGGCGTCCTTCTCACGCGCCTCACTGTTCCGCGCGGGCTTCGTCGTGGGGGCTTCTTTTTTGACCATACGATGATTCGTTTTCACCGCGGTAACCATGCGCACAATCCTTGTTCTGGTAGTAGCTTACGCCACGTGCGCCCCAGCCATCGACGGGCCGACGCACAGGGCCATTGCCATAATCAGTGAACGCATGAATACTATATCGGTGTACACTACTCCCTTCAAGAGAGAAATTTGAGGATTTCCGCCAAGCACATAGGCAACTTTCGGCCGACATTATGGGGCCGTTCCCGGCACGCCGGCAACGCTTTTTCGCACGAGTAGCCCCGGCGACGGCATTTTACAGCCCACCCAGCTCGGCGGTGGCCAGCGGCTCATGAATTGGGCCGCCGCGATCAAGTTCACTAGAGAATGTCACCACTTCATCGACATCGATGACCCCCGCCACGAAATCGGCATGTTCGGCCAGCACGCGGGCGAGCTCGGCCATGCCACGGTCGGCGTTGCGCACGCGACCGATCGTCAGGTGCGCGCGGAAGCGGCGTTGCTCGGCGCGAAAGCCGATCGCGGCCAGCGACTCGTCGAGCGCTTTGTGCAAAGCATCGATCTCTTCGGCACCCTCGTCGGCGCCAATCCAGACGGTGCGCGGGTGCGACAGATTCGGAAATGCCCCGGCCCCGGCCAGGCGTAACGAAAACGGAGGCACATCGGCTGTAGCCCGCGCCACCGCGTCGCAAACCTCCGGGATGTCGCGCAGGTCGACGTCGCCCAGGAACTTCAGCGTCAGGTGCATGTGGTCGGGCTTGACCCAGCGAACATTCGCGCCGGTCGCCTGCAGTTTGCTGATCAGGCGCGCGGCGCGCAGTTGCACCTCGGAAGAAACTTCGACGGCGATGAACGTTCGCACGCTGCGCTGCATGATGCTTTGAGCGACTACTCCCGCGCGCCAACACGGCCTGGCGAGTGCCGAACGGCCAGAACGAGCTTCGCGAATCCGGCCGTGGCAACAATCCCTACAAGCTGAACGTTTAGAAGCTGAGCATGCGCCGATATTCCTGCATGCGGCGTTCCAAATCGTCGCGTTCGATCCTTTTCATGCGCTCCAGGCTGAAATCTTCGACCGTGAAGCTGGCCACCAGCGTGCCGTAAGCCAGGGCGGTTTTCAGCGTTTGCGGGTCGAATTTCTGCTGTTCGGCCAGGTAGCCCATCATGCCACCCGCGAAGGTGTCGCCGGCGCCCGTGGGGTCGATGACGTCGGGCGTGGGATAGGCAGGCATGACGTAGGTTTCGTTCTCGCCGAAGAACATCGCCCCGTGCTCTCCTTTTTTCACGACCACGAATTTCGGGCCCAGCTTGCGGACCGCATGGCCGGCGCGCACGAGGTTCTCTTCGCCCGTCAGTAGCCGGGCTTCGCTGTCGTTCAGGACCAGTCCGTCGATGCGCTTGAACAGAGCCAGCAACTCGTCGCGCTGGATGTTGATCCACAGATCCATCGTATCGGCGACCACCAGCTCGGCCTCGGACATCTGCTCGAGCACTTTGAGCTGGATCAACGGCGAGCCGTTGCCAAGAAAGATAAATCGCGAGCGGCGATACTCTTGGGGGATCACAGGATCGAATTTCCCCAGCACGTTCAGATGCACTTCCAGCGTTTCGCGGTCGTTCATGTTGGGCAGGTACTTGCCGCTCCAGCGAAAAGTCTTTTCGCCCTTCAAGACATTGAGGCCGCGTGTATCGACCTTGCGCGCTTCGAGCAGCCGGGTATGCTCCGCCGGCCAATCCTCGCCCACGTCTCCCACCAGCTTGGCCGAGGTGAAGTAGCTGGCCGCGTAGGAAAAAAAGACGGCCGACCCCCCCAGCACGTTGTCGCGCTTGTCGGTCGGTGTTTCCACACTATCGAGCGCCACCGAGCCCCAGACCAATAAAGACATAATGTTCCCGCCGTTCTAAAGGAGATCGGAGAAGGGGCCGGCCGCAAATCCATTCGCAAGCGTCGGCCAGATTATGGACCAAACCGGCGCGCATGCAAGGCACGCACAGGGCCGGGCCGCATCCAGAACAGGCGCGCGCTGTTCGAAATGTCGCGCGCCCCGATGGTGCGCAGATGACACGGGCGACGAACCGCTTGAGCTCCTGGCTATTTTTTGGCGGCGGCGCCCTTAAGCGAACGATCGAAATGTTCCCACATGTCCGCGACCGAGTGCTCCATTTCCTTGCCGGCCCAGCCATGCCCGGCACCGACGATCAGCTCGACGCGCGCCGGAATGCCGGCGTTCGTCAGGGCACTTGTCATCTGATAAGCCTGGTCGGTCGGAATCAGCGGATCGCGCGTGCCGAAGAACAACAGCATCGGCGCATCCCCCTTGTTGACGTACGTGATCGGCGAGGCCTGCTTGCACACGTCGACTTTTTCGCTGGGCCTCCCGCCCACGAAACCGGCCAGGATTTGGGTCGACATTTCCGGGAATTCGCCGACCAGGTTGCAAGGACCCACGAAGCTGACCACCGATTGCACCTTGCTCGGCTGATCGGCGTGCCCGCCGTCGCCTTCGAGGCCGTCGCTCGTGTCCATCGTGCCGAGCATCATTGCCAGGTGAGCCCCGGCCGACATGCCGACCGCCCCGATCTTGTCGGGATCGATGTGGCGCTCGCTGGCCACGCTGCGCAGATAGCGCACCGCGCACTTCGCGTCCTCGACTTGCGCGGGAAAGAGATACTTCGGCGCAAAGCGGTAGCTGATCGTGGCCGCTACGTAGCCGTGCTCGGCAGCTTGCTTCGTCAGCCCTTTCATGTCCTGACGATTGCCCGCCCGCCAACCGCCGCCATGAATCAATACAATGGCGGGGACGGGATGATCGAGCCCCTTGGGCGTGGCGATGTCGAGCTTTAATTCCTCGTCGCCCCCTTTGCCATAGACAACGTCTGTCTCGTAGTCGACCTCGGGTTCGTCGGCATGCGCGACCAGCGCGGGACGCTCCGCCGCGACAAAAGTGATCGCTGCCAGAACGACCAGCGACGTGATCTTGCGTAGAGAGCCGCGAGATTGATTGCGACAGACGTGCATAGGATTCTCCCAAGCTGATGCGCGACAGGGCGATCGACGAAACGTGAAGCTGTTGAAGGCAGCCCGAACTCGGCTCGATTTTAGATTCGCGCGCGGGCGAATGCCATGCACCGCGTATGAGCTACACCGCATTGCGCGAAACGGCCTGCCCCCTCATGGCTAGGGCTCGGTCGATGGCCGAGAGCTGCGCGTCGTCCAACTTCCAGCCCAATGCTCCGGCGTTTTCGCGCAACTGGTCCGGCCGTTTCGCGCCGCACAGGGCCGCGGTGATCCCGGGGCGATGGATCGTCCAGGTGATCACAACCTCGGCGACCGACTTGCCGGCCGCGCGGCCGATCGCGCGCAGAGCGTCGACCAGGTCCTGATTTTTTTGCCACTCTTCGCCCTGGAACATCGGGTACTTCGCGCGGCCGTCGGCCGGATCGAAGACGTGATTCCGCGGCAGCTTGCCGGCCAAGAGCCCCTTCATAAGCGGCCAATAAACCACGAGCGACACTTGCTGCGCGACGCACCACGGCACAATGTCTTCCTCGATCTCGCGCTGCAGCATGTTGTATTTCGGCTGGCACGCCGTAACGGGACAGACCGCGGCGAACTGCTGAAGCTCGGCGAGCGAAACGTTCGACACGCCGACCGAACGCGTTTTGCCGGCAGCCAGTAGCTCGGCCATGCCGCCGGCGGTTTCCGCGATCGGCACCTGCGGGTCGGGCGCGTGCAGATAGAGCAGTTCGACGCGGTCGGTTCCTAGCCGGCGCAGGCTTTCCTCGCATTCACGCCGGAGTGTGTCGGGTCGCGCGTCGTGCAGGCGCTCGCCGTTGGGCCCCCAATGCAGGCCCCCCTTGGTAGCGATAACCATTTGCTCGCGCTTAGCGCCCAGAGCCGCGGCGATCAGCCGCTCGCTTTCGCCCGATCGTCCGTAGTTGTAGGCGGTGTCGAGAAAGTTAACGCCCAGATCGAGACAGGCCGCGATCGTCGCTCGGCTGTCGGCATCATTAACGCCCAGGCTGGTCATGCCGGCAATCGGCCAGCAACCGAGCGCGACGGGCGACACCTGGATATCGGTCTTTCCTAAACGGCGAAGTTCCATATGCGGATGAGCTCGAGAGAATCTTAGCCACCGAGGTCACAGAGGACGCCGAGAAATGCAAAACGAAGAATGATGAATTGACAACTCGAAACGAAGCGCACTCTGTCGATCCGTTACTCCTCTGTGCCTCTCTGTGAACTCTGTGGCTAGTAAATGAATCTGCGGAAATGTGCGCAATCTGTGGATGCATTCTCTTACACGCGCGCCTGCTGCGCAGCGGCGGCGCCATTCGTCGCGTGTGGCGAGCCAGCGACGGCGGGCTGCAACA
>DASZWQ010000081.1 GCA_035546535.1 Pirellulales bacterium
AGCATGCCTCTTAGTTCGTCAGCGCACCAGCCTCTGCCGCCAACGCATCCACGACAGCGCCAAGCTGTTGCCCGGTGGCCGAGATTGTGAACCGGCGCGACGCGTCGCCGGTTTCGGCAATCTCGACGTGCAGTCGTTCGCGCGGCAGGCAGGCGGCCACCCGCTCGGCCCATTCGATCAGCACCAAGGCTTCGGATTCGAAATACTCCTCGACGCCCAAAGAGAGGAATTCGTCTTCGTCGCGGATACGATAAGCGTCGATGTGTATAACGTCGCGCGTGCCGTGGTATTCCTGCACGAGCACGAACGTCGGACTCACCGCCGTACCAGGTTCGACGCCGACGGCCGCGGCCATCGCCTGGACCAACCGCGTCTTACCGGCTCCCAGCGGACCGTCCAAGGCCACCGTCGTGCCCGCGGGCAGCAATTGTGCGAGCGCTCGTCCCAGTGCCGCCGTCGCAGCCTCGTCGCGCGCATCGAAGACGAATTCTTTCATTGCAAACAGTCCTTCAATGCTCAAAACCACGGGGCGCGAGCGGCGCGCGCTTGCCTTGGGGATCGACCTGCCACAGGCCGGGCTCGGCCACGAATTCGCCGATGGCCGAAAGCGGCACTGCTAACGGCTGCTCGGCCAGCATCTGTCGCGCGGCGTCTGGCGGAACGGCTAACACCAACTCGAAATCCTCGCCGTCTCTTAAGGCATGCTCAACGGGCGAAACACCATCGCGGCGGCTCAATTCGCTGGCCGCTGGCGCGATGGGAATCCGATCCGGAAACAACACGGCGCCGCAACCGCTCTCGCGCGCCAGTCGAGACAGATCAAGCGACAGGCCGTCGCTGACGTCGATTCCCGCGTGCAATTCATAACGCTCGTGCAGGGCCATCGCCTCGGCGACGCGCGGCTCGAAATCGAATTGGCGCCCGAGGATACTTCCGCCGAACGCTCCGGTGACGAGGATTATATCTCCAGGCCGTGCGCCGCTGCGCCGCAAAGGCCCACGCCCCGTGGGCTCGCCGAAGATGGTGATGCTGATGACGAGGCCCTGGTCCCAGGTGTTGGTGTCGCCGCCGGCGAAGGCGACGTCGAACTTCTCGGCCAACGGCAGCATCCCCTCGGCCAGTTGCTGGGCCAACTGCAGCCCGCCCTCGCGCGGCAGTACGACGCTGACCACCGCCGCCAAAGGACGCGCCGCCATGGCGGCCATATCACTGAGGTTAACGGCCAGTGCCTTGCGCCCGATGCGCTGTGGTGCGACATCGGAGAGCCGAAAATCGACCCCTTCGGAAAGTGCGTCGACCGAGACCAGAATTTCGCTCCCCTGCGCCAGGCGGACCAGCGCGGCATCGTCGCCGATCCCGACACCCAATCGGCGATGGGCCGGCAACCGCTCGCGCAGCCAGGCGATGAATTCCGATTCCATGAGAGCGAGCGCGACGCAGCAGAAACCCGCAGCAACTCCTGCACCGCGCAGGAGCATGGAACCATTATCTGGTGGCCCCGGCAGGGAACCAAGTGGGGCCGAGGCCAAGACCCGGCCGTGGCAATATCCGATCGAGGGTCGCCGTAGACGCTGCGCTGAGGGAGATCCCTCGATTACGGACGATCGCGGCGCTGGGCGACGGTCAATTGACCGGACAGCGTCTCGTGGCCGCGCACGATGAAGAATTTGATAGGCTCGAGCTTCGCAAATTCCGGTCGGCCCAGCACGTAGGCGACGTGGTTCATGTTGGTCGTCTCCCATCGGTGCATGCCCACGAGCACGTCGCCTCGGCGAATTCCCTGCCGGGCTGCAGGGCTATCAGGCCGAACCGCTGTGACCGTCAAACCGCCCCGGTAACGCGTGCCCAGGCGATTGAATTGAGCTTGAGGCATGGGCGTGAGTTTCAGACCAACCAGCTCCCAAGTGGCGTCGGTTGCTTTGTGGCGGTCGGGGACGTTGGCCAGTATGAGCTTCAGCGACGTGGAGCGCTTCTCGTGCTGGACCGAGAGCTTGACGTCCTCGCCTGCCTGGTGGCCGAGCATGGCCCGTTCGAGATCGACGGCTCGCGCGACTTGCTGATCGTCGACGGCGGTGATCACGTCGCCCACTTTCAGCCCTGTGCTTGCCGCCGGGCTGTCTTCATCGATCTCGGTGACGAGCAGCCCGCCGTCCTGAGGCTTGCCTGTGATGCCGTGCCAGGTCTGGCCGATGCGGCGCGAGCTCAACAGATCGGCCGCGATCACGAGCACGCTATCGACGGGAATGGCGAAGCCGATCAACTGGGCGCCGGCTCGCACGGCCACGTTCACGCCGATCATATCGCCGTCGATATTCAAGAGCGGCCCGCCGGAGTTGCCCGGATTGATCGCTGCATCGGTCTGGATCAGATCGTCGTAGCCTTGCATGTCGCTGACTTGCACCGAGCGGTGCAAGGCGCTGATGATCCCTTGCGTAACGGTGTGCGAGTATCCGTAGGCGTTGCCCACGGCAATCACGGTCTCGCCTAGCATCAGGTCATCCGAGGTGCCAATGGGAATGACGGGCAGGGGATGTCCGGCGTCGACGTGAATGATAGCCAGGTCGGTGGCGACATCATACGAGATCAGCTTCGCCACGTACGTCGATTCGTCGGAGAGCGTGACGTTGATGCGGGGAACGTTGTCGACGACGTGATGGTTCGTGATAATGTAGCCCCGCGGATCGACGACAACGCCCGTACCCATGCCGTTGACGCGGCGCAAGTTCTCGGGCTGTCCCGCGTGAGCATCGTCGACGGGAACCGATTTTTCGCCGTGAATGTTGACGATCGCGCCCTTGGCCCGGTCGACGGCGGCCACGATGGGTGTGCGGCGCAGCTCGGCGGCGTGGGTCGAACAAAGGCAGCCGGCGAGCAGCGTGATGGCCAGGCCGGCCGATGCCCAGCGCACACCCGCACGGCTACGAGAGAGTCGATTCGGCATGGAAAGTCGATCGTGGGTCAGATGTCAGGGCGTGCGGGCCACTGGGGCGGGGCCGCGATACCGCGCGGGATGTCTCACTCGTGCGTTGGGCGCTTGCTCGCGGGCGCGAACGGGATCGCTTTCCCACAAGCTCACGGCTCACTGGTCGCTCGCGGGCGGTCGGCCCCTCGTGAAGGGGGATCCGCCAGGCTGGCCGCGGGCTCGGCGGCACAACCTATGGGAGCTAAATCGGAACGACCGCTAACATCGCTTCAGATGCGAGACCCGAGATCGGTACAAACTACCTAGTCGAGCAAACTCACGAAGTTCGCTCCGGGCGTGGCATCACCCAAAACCGTGACAGCGTACGGAGGCATCGCCGAGGTGCCGTCGGCGTTGGGCCCGCAAAGTTTGCGCGGACTCACAAGTCGCGGCGATCACCGGTGCAGTGGCTGGCCGTGCTGTCGCGCAGTGCTACTAGCATCGCGATTACTCGGTGCGCAAGCGGATCGACTGGGGCCCAACCCATTCGTCCGAGTCCTGGTCGAAACCATCGTAGCGCACCATGTGCAGACCATACCAGGCGCGCAGCACCCGAGCCGGATACCACTCGCCGTCGGTTTCCCATTTCACCTCGACCGCGTCTCCTTCAGCGAATTGCGCCGGATGGTACGGACGCACCCGTTCCGGCCCGACCCATTCGTCGGTCGCGTCGTCGGCATGAACGTAATGCACCTCGAGCTGGTCGCCGTCGGCGTCGATCGATTCGGCTCTGTACCAGCGGTCGTTGAATTCGACTTCGATCCGCAGCCCGACGCGCGGGGTCACTTCCCCATCGGTCGTTGCGATGCGTGTGCGGCGGGGAAATTCCTTGGTCGCGAGAAACATCGATTTCTGCCCTTCGACGAAGGCCAGCTCTAGTTCGCCGTAATGCGCCAACTCCTGCAGATTGACGGTGCCATTGCCGTCAAGGTCGACGCGCGGGTCACCATCCAGAGCCGCCAACAGGCAATCGCTGTACGTCCAATTACCCGTCGACGTGTTGTGGGCATACGACGAAGTGAAGACGGCGTAAGCGATGTCGGTTTCGCGGCGCGAACGGACCTCGTCGTACAAGGCGCCCGAGTGACAGCAATCGGCCAAGAGCAGCACGCGGTCGCCGCCGAAACGAGCTTCGATCGTGTCGATGATTTCGTGAACGCCCCAAGCGCTCGAATACGCGTCGCCCGCGTCATAATTGGCGAACCACGTTTTGTTCGAGTCTGGATCGCGGCTGCCGTGCCCACAGAAATAGAAGATGAGCAGGTCTCCCTCGTCGGTTTCGTCGAGGGTGCGCTTGAACGCTTCTTGAATGGCAGCCTTCGTTGCCTGGGCGTCCTGCAGGTACGTAATCTGGTCATCGGGCACCCCCGCTTCACGGAAGCGCGCGACGAGCTGCTCGTCGCGGCGGTCGACCATGCACGCGGGGAACGAGGCATAGATATCCTCGCGCTCCCACTGCAAGAGGCCCACGCAGAAGACGTGGGTCCGGTCGGGATTCCAATCGACTTCATCCTCGCCATCGTCCGCGCGAACGCGCGTGGCGCCATACGAGGTAGCGATCACTACCAGTACGAAACAGCAAATGGCACGACGCATGGCCCTGCTCTCGGCAAGAGATTCCTGGAATGAAAACCCTTCAGGAACTCTAGCACGCGTCTCGGGAGGGCCGACGAACCAGAAAGTCCGCCTGTAGCCAGGATCTGTGACCCCGAACTGCGCGGCGGAGATTCCACCTCACGGATCACAGAGGACGGCTACCGAAGACAGGACGATGCCAGCTTTGAATCACACGCCCGGCTGGTAGCGGCCGAAGACATCGGCCAGGGCGATCACGATCTCGCCCAGCGTGACGTGTTGCTCGGCCGCGTGCAGCAGCGCCGGCATGATGTTTTCGTTCGTCGCGGCGGTACGGCGGACACGGGCCAGGGCATCGTTCACTGCCGCGCTGTCGCGCGTGGCTTTGATCCCGGCCAGGTTCGCCTTTTGGCGGCGCTCGATCTCGTAGTCGATTTCGAGCGTGGGAATCGTCACGGCGTCGGGCTCGACAAAGGCGTTGACGCCGACGATCAGCTTACGGCTGGCGTCGACTTCACTCTGGAAGCGGAAGGCGCTATCGGCAATGCGGCGGCGGAAGTAACCACCTTCAATGGCGCGGATGACGCCCCCGGCTCGCGCGATCTCGGCAAAGATCGCTTCGGCCTCGGCCTCCATGCGATCAGTCATCGCTTCGACCTGGTAGCTACCACCCAAGGGATCGACGGAGTTCACCACGCCGGTCTCGAAGGCCAGGACCTGCTGGGTGCGCAGCGCGATCGTCACGGCCTCTTCCGTCGGTAGCGACAAGGTCTCATCGCGGCTGTTTGTGTGCAGCGACTGGCAGCCCCCGAGCACCGCGGCCAGCGCCTGGTATGCCACGCGGATGACGTTCACTTCCGGTTGTTGTGCCTGCAGGCTGACGCCGGACGTTTGCGCATGGAAACGCAAGATCCAGCTGCGCGGCTCGCGGGCGCCGTAGCGCTCGCGCAGATGCCTGGCCCAAATGCGGCGCGCAGCGCGGAACTTGGCGATCTCTTCGAAGAAATCGCTGTGCGAGTTGAAGAAGAACGACAGTCGCGGGGCGAAATCGTCGACCGCCAGGCCGCGCTCGATCCCCTGCTCGACGTAATGGAAGCCGTCGGCCAGCGTGAAAGCCAACTCTTCGGCCGCCGTGCTGCCCGCCTCGCGAATATGATAGCCGGAAATCGAAACCGGATTGAATTGTGGAACTTCGCGCGTGCAGAACTCGATGGTGTCGGTCACCAGCCGCACGCTCTCGCGCGGCGGGAAAACAAATTCGTTCTGAGCGTGGTACTCTTTGAGGATGTCGTTTTGCAGCGTGCCGCGCAAGCGTTTCCAATCGACTCCCTGTCGGCGCGCGGTGGCCAGGTAGAACGAGAGCACGATGCAAGCCGGCGCGTTGATGGTCATCGAGACCGACACGTCGCCCAGGTTGATGCCGGCGAACAGTCGCTCCATGTCGTCGAGCGTGTCGACCGCCACTCCGAGCCGGCCCACTTCACCCAGAGAATTGGGGTGATCGCTGTCGAGACCCATGAGCGTGGGCAGGTCAAACGCCGTGCTTAGCCCAGTTTGCCCTTTCTCCAACAGGAACTTAAAGCGGGCATTCGTCTCTTCCGGCGTACCGAAGCCGGCGAACTGCCGCATCGTCCACAGCCGGCCACGATACTGGTTAGCGTGGATACCGCGGGTGAATGGGTACTGTCCCGGGTAGCCGATGTCGCGCTCGTAGGCTTCCGAAGTATCCTCGGGCACGTACAGCGGATCGATCTGCTCGCCACTGATCGTGGTCAGGCTCGTGTCGCGTTCAGTGGCCGCGGAGAGCGCTTCTTGCCAGGCCTCGCGGGCCGTAAGCTTCGCGTCAATCGCCATGCGTCGTACGCCTGTGACGGGGAAGTGCGCGGGATGGGCGCCGGCCGAAACGAGGCCGATCGCACCTGTCTCAAGTTTACCCCAGGCGCCCAGCCGTCGAAAGACACGATTGAGCGTGGGCGCTCACGGCCATGACCGTTGTTCGCCCGCGGCAGGCCCGATATCATCGCACACAATGACTGACCCGGTGAAGTTGATCGAACGATTTAGCCAGCGCGATCGGCGCGCGCTAGCGGAGATTCTGACGCTGGCCGAGCTGGGCCAGGCGCCGCCGCGGCCTGCGCCAGTCGCTACGAAGCCTTGTCCGCGCGTTGTTGGGCTCACCGGCAGCGGCGGGGCGGGCAAAAGCACGCTCGTGGGCGCGCTGGTTGTACATTTGCGCAGTCTGGGGCTTTCGGTCGCCGTATTGGCCTGCGATCCGCAAAGCCCTGTTACTGGCGGCGCGCTTTTGGGCGACCGGATTCGCGTGCGCTTCGATCCGGCTGACGAAGGCGTCTATTTTCGCAGTCTCTCCACGCGCGGCGCCGCTGGCGGTATTTCGGCGGCCACGCGCGCTGCGCGCGATTGGCTGGCCGACTTCGGCTTCGATGTCATCTTGATCGAAACGGTCGGTGTGGGGCAGGATCAAATCGCGGCGCGTGCCGTTGTTGATACGCTCGTACTGCTGGTCACGCCTAATACCGGTGATGAAGTTCAATGGGAAAAGGCGGGCCTGATCGAAGTCGCCGACATGGTGGTTGTGAACAAGTCTGATCTTCCCGGGGCGGATCGCGTGGCCCATCAATTGCAGTCGGCGTTATCGTTGTCGCCGACGTCGAAGCGCGTGCCGGTTTTGAATGTCACTGCCGCGACGGGCCAAGGCGTGCCGGAACTGTGGCAGGCGATCGTGACGCAGCCGATATCAGCCGCGAAAAAATGATCCAGCGGAGTGCTTACTTGTGGGTGCCGAGTTTGGCGAAGTAGCGTGGGACGAATCGCTCATTGAGGATTGCCGGCAACTGGTGCGACTGGCGATTCGCGAAGATCTGGGCCGGCTCTACGACTGGACGACGGTGGCGCTGGTGCCCGAGGCGGCGCAGGCCAGGGCACTGGTGCGTTCGCGACAACGGGGCGTGGTTGCCGGTATTCCGGCCGCGCAGCTGGCCTTGGCCGAATACGATCCGCAGCTCGAGTGGCAGGCGCTCGTTTCCGATGGAGACACGATCGAAGCGGGCGCGACGATCGCGGCCATCAGTGGTTCGGCCCGCAACCTGCTCACGGCCGAACGCACGGCGCTGAACTTGCTTGGCCGGCTCTCAGGCATCGCGACGCTTACGAGTGCCTTTGTCGCAGCGGTAGCTGGAACGAAAGCCCGCGTCTACGACACTCGTAAAACCGAGCCTGGCTATCGCCTTCTCGACAAGTACGCCGTGCGCGCTGGCGGCGGCCACAGTTATCGGCGCGGATTGTACGACGGCATCTTGATTAAGGACAATCACCTCGCCTTCGGTGCCACGGGCGGAAACTATTCTCCCGCGGCCGCCATCGATCGGTGCCGCCAGGTGGTCGCCAGCCTGGCGCCTGGCGCGCACATCCCCATCGAAATCGAAGTCGATTCGCTCGCGCAGTTGGATGAAGTCTTGCCGCGCGAGCCGGATGTCGTGCTGTTGGACAACATGTCGCTCGACGAGCTTTCCGAGGCCGTTAAGCGCCGCAACCGCGTCGCCTCGGGCGTGCAGCTGGAAGCATCGGGTGGCGTTAGGCTGGGCACAATTGCGGCCATCGCGGCGACCGGCGTCGACAGGATCAGTGTCGGCGCCTTAACCCATTCGGCGCCGTGGCTGGACATCGGGCTCGATTGGTCTTAATCGCTTGCTTCAAGAGATCGGCGCAAGCGATCCGCCAATTGCCACGATTGATATGCACATTCCCAAGGCGACGATTTCGCGTTGTTGGCGCGCCTTGGACCGGCACGTTTGACAGGTCAAGGGGTCGACCTAAAGTTCCAATGAGCCCGTGCTCTGGGGAGGGCACTGGTCCGCGGCGCAGCGGGGATAGCTGGGAGCTTGAGGGGACCCTGCTGCGCCATTTTCGTTTTCTGCGGCGCAACTTTCGAGGCGCCTACGCGTGACACGCACAGAGAATGAATCTCTGGCCGTTGGTCCCTGGGCCAGCGCCCTCACTAAGCGGTAGGACCGAGCAGATTGCGGCGCGTACGGCGCTCGGCACGCAGGCGTGCGCGGCGGCGCGTTTCGCTGGGCTTCTCGTAGTATTCTTTGCGGCGCATTTCTTTCTTGATGCCGCTGCGCTCGACTAATTTGCGAAAGCGGCGTACCGCTTCTTGAATGCTTTCGCGATCGCGTACGTTCAGCTTGACCACACATCCTCCTTTAATTTGGAATCGACGCAAATCTCCCAACGCCTTCGGCCGACACAACCGCGATGCCCTGCCGAGCCCCACGGAACACCGCGGGGCGAACCGGTAAGTGTATCTGATGGAGCAGGTTGCTGTAAATGTGATTTGACAGTTTCTTTCGGTGGCCGCTGGGCGGACGACATGGCCTCCCGGAGCTGCCTCTCCGCAGGCGAGTATCGCCGTCAATGATCGGCCAAAGCCCCAATATTCTCCAGGCTGGAAACTCTTCCGGGCCGGACGCGGAGGATGTGGGTCGATAAATGCTCAGGGCACGCCGATGCTCTCTCTCGGAGTTACCAACGCCCTGAGGAGCCTCCGACCGTGTCGACCGACGAGCAGGAACCAGCCACGGACTCGATTCGCGAGATTGAATCGCGCCAGGACGAAGTCCTGGACGCCCTGGCATTGCTCGAGGAGCGACTGGCGGCGCTTTTGGCCGAGTGTGCGTCCGACCTGCCGGCCCTGAAAAAGGCCGCCTAGCAGCCTGTTGAAAAAAGCCCTCGTGGCTTTTTTCAACCTCGCCAAGTGCGAAGCAAAGCTTCGCACGGCTCGCAAAATAACGACTTACGTCGATATTTTGCCATCGCATCCCTGCGATGTCGCAGCCCGTTG
>DASZWQ010000082.1 GCA_035546535.1 Pirellulales bacterium
CCAAGTCAAGACGCGTGAGGCCTATCCAGCCTGATGCCATCAGAAGCGCGTAGGAGAGCGCCGGAAGAACGACATGAAATGTACTGTCCTCCGCATCCATCGTGTAGGCATGCTGGCGGCGCATGCGTCTCACCAGCAGCGCCATGTAGGCGAGGCCGCCGAGGCCGATCAGGCCAGAGATCCCGCTCACGAATACCGGTGCGGGCCACGGGACGCGCACCAGGGCCGACAGGAGCAGACTGGCGCTGAAATGCACGACGGTCGGCGTGGCGAACGCCTGACCCGCTTCCATGGCGACGGGCGTTGGCCTGTCCGCTATCAGGGTCATGACCACAAATTGCAGACCGATCAGGGCGCCGGCAGCGGGCCCCACGATCAGATAAAAGCTGTCCCAATCGCTCAAGACCGACATGCTCTTCCCCTCAACCGATGGCGCACGTATAAGCCCCGCGCAAGGGCGGTTAGCTCAGTTGGTAGAGCATATCGTTTACACCGATAGGGTCGGCGGTTCGAGCCCGTCACCGCCCACCAGCCTTCAAATGCAAATTTGATTTTGCTCTCGCCGTACATTGCGCCTTGCCGCTTGGCGCGGCAGGCTGCCTGCCACCTTCGGGAGGGGCTGCTGATGCGTAGGATTTCGATTCTGACGGCGGCTGCCGCGCTCGTTGCAGCGGCCCCAACGTTTGCACAGGACATGGACGATATGGCCGCGCCGCCGCCGGTGGCGCAATCGGACGACGCCAGGTTCATCGCCTACAATCAGCCCGTCATCGCATTCACCCACGCCGAGATCGTGGATGGCACGGGCGCAGCTCCGAAATACGATCAGACCTTGATCGTCAGGGACGGCCGCATCGCTGCGATCGGTGCACATGTTCGTGTGCCGCGAAGCGCCACCGTCATCGATGCACGCGGAAAGACACTGCTGCCGGGCTTCGTGATGATGCACGAGCATCTCTTCTATCCGACCGGCACGCGGATCTATGGCTCGATGCCGTACACGTTCCCGCGGTTATATCTCGCCGGCGGCACGACGACCGCACGCACGGGCGGCTCGCTCGCGCCTTACACCGACCTCAATGTTGCGCGCGACATCGCCAACGGAACGGCGATCGGGCCGGACCTCGACGCGACCGGGCCCTATCTTAACGGCGAGGCCAATCCGTTTCTCCAGATGCACAGTTTGCAAGGACCCAGCGATGCCACAAAAACGGTGAACTATTGGGCGGACGAGGGAGCTACATCGTTCAAGGCGTACATCAACATCACGAAGGACGAGTTGCGTCAGGCGGTGAGCGCGGCCCATCAGCGCGGACGAAAAGTCACGGGACATCTCTGTTCGGTGACCTATCGCGAAGCCGCGGAAGCGGGCATCGACAATCTCGAACATGGCTTCGCGGTGATGACCGACTTCAACAAGGACAAGAAACCGGACGAGTGCCCGAAAGGTTCGCAACAGGCGCTGGCGTCGCTGGACGAGAACAGCCCTGACGTGAAATCGCTGATGGCGTATCTCATCCAAAAGCATGTCGCGCTGACGTCCACACTGACGGTAATGGAAACGTTCACGCCGGGCCGCCCAAAGGCGCCGGAACGCGCCTTGTCGATGCTGATCCCGGAGCTGCGTGCGGCGTACGAAAAAACATGGAGCAACACCGCGAACATTCCGACGATGAAGCCCTACGTGACGATTTTCCCGAAGCTGATGAAAATGGAAAAAATGTTCGCGGATATGGGCGGCACGTTGCTCGCGGGCACTGACCCCACCGGTTATGGCGGGGTGATCCCCGGCTTCTCCGGCAAGCGTGAAATCGAACTGCTGGTCGAAGCCGGATTCGGCTTCCCGGAGGCACTGAAGATCTCGACGCTCAACGGCGCGCGCTATATGGGCCGCGACAAGGACGTTGGCTCGCTGGAGAAAGGCAAGCGCGCGGATATCGCGCTGGTCGACGGAGATCCCGCAAAGAATGCGAGCGCAATCGAGACCATGCCGTTCGTGTTCAAGGCCGGCGTTGGCTACGACAGCAACAAGATATTCGACGCGATGAAAGGGCTGGTCGGTCTCGACTAATTCGCTTCAGATGAAATTGGCCGCGAGGTTTATCATCGTGGCCAGGATCGCCGTGTTGAAGCCGAACGCCACCAGGGTGTGAAGCGTGCCGACGCGGCGCATCTCTTTCGAGCTGAAAGTGATGTCGGCGGTCTGCGATGTGGCGCCCATGACGATGGAGAAGTGGAAGAAGTCCCAATAGTCGGGCTCGCCGCATTGGCCGAACTCGAGTCCACCTTTCGGCGCGCCTTCTTCCTCTTCGAGGTAATAGAGATGGGCATAGTGCATCGCGAAAACGACCTGCACGAACAACCAGGAGAGCACGACAGTCGCGCCCGCAAGGGCCACGCGCCACATTTCGCCTGGATGTTCTTTCGCGAGAGACAGCTCCGCAATCAATGCGCCGACGCTGGCGACCGAGGCAAGTATTGTCAGCACCAGGATAAAATGCCCGCCTTCATCATGCGTGATCGCGCGCTGTTTGATCATGGCGATGTCGGTCTTGCGCATGAACAGAAAGAACATGAGCAACAGAAAGACAATCACGCCGCCGTTCCAGCCGATCAGCGCGCGCGTGACGCCCGCAAGCCCCCAGCTAGTCGATGCGGCGTACAGCGCGATTCCGATTGCGATCGCGGTGAGAAGGTAAGGCCGGCTCAGAAACGGTCCGAGGATCGGTATGCCGCGCCGCGTATCGGAATTCGTCGCCATGTGAGCCCCCGAGTCTTGCGCGTAGGGTACTTGGCACATTGGTGGATTTCCACGCGCTGATTATGATGCGGCATGAACGATTTGCAATCCGGCGCGGCAGGTCACGGCGTTTCATTTCGCGAGGCCGTGTGGACTTGGGCGCGGATAGCGGCGCTCAGCTTCGGCGGCCCAGCGGGACAGATTGCGGTGATGCATCGCATTCTCGTCGAGGAAAAGCGCTGGATCGGCGAGGAGCGTTTTCTGCATGCTCTGAATTACTGCATGCTACTGCCAGGTCCCGAGGCGCACGAACTCGCGATCTATATCGGCTGGCTGCTGCATCGCATCCGCGGCGGTTTGGTGGCGGGCATCCTGTTTGTGCTGCCGGGGTTTGTTGCGCTCGGCGTGCTGAGTTGGGCTTATGCCGAGTTCGGTGACGCCGGCTTTGTGCAGGCGCTGTTCTTCGGTTTGAAGTCTGCGGTGCTTGCTGTCGTGTTGGAGGCCGTGCTGCGCGTCGGCAGGCGAGCGCTGAAGAGCAGGGCGCTGGTGGTGATCGCCGCGCTCGCTTTCATCGCGATCTTCTTTTTCGCATTGCCGTTTCCGCTGATCGTGTTTGCTGCCGCGGTGATCGGCTTTTTTGGCAACCGCTGGAAGCCTGACTGGTTCAAGTCCGGCGGGCACGGCTCGGCGAAGAAGGGGAGCGAAGCGCCGGCAATGATCGACGCGGCGTTCGCAAACGAAACACCGGCGCACATCCGCCCGTCATTCTTGCGTTTTGCGATTGTGGCGGTCGTCGGCGGAGCAATCTGGCTTGGACCGCTCGCAATTCTTCTTGCGACCGTCGGACCAGCGAATGTTTTCACTTCGATTGCCGCGTTCAACAGCAAGATGGCGGTCGTCACCTTTGGCGGCGCCTACGCCGTTCTTGCTTACATGGCCCAGCAGGCGGTGGAGACCTCCCACTGGCTCAGGCCGGGAGAGATGTTGGTTGGCCTGGGGTTTGCGGAGACAACACCAGGGCCGCTGATCTCCGTCGTGCAATTCGTTGGATACATGGCCGCGTTTCGTCAGCCCGGCGCTCTCCCGCCGGGGTCCGCGGGGTTTCTCGGCGGCGCGCTAGCGATGTGGTCGACCTTTGTGCCGCCATTCCTCTGGGTCTTTCTCGGTGGGCCTTACATCGAAGCGCTGATCGGGAACAAATCGCTCAACGCCGCGCTCTCCGCGATCACGGCAGCCGTCGTCGGCGTGATCCTGAACCTCGCGATCTGGTTCGCACTGCACACGCTCTTCACACAGATGGTGCTCATGCGCGGGTATGGTTTTGCGTTCGATCTGCCGGTTCTTGGCAGCTCGAACTGGCCCGCTTTGTTCCTTTCCGTTGCGGCGATGATCGCGATGTTCCGCTTCAAGGCCGGCATGCTGCCAGTGCTGGCTGCATGCTCACTCGCCGGCGTCATTTACTATCTGCTTGGCCCGCATTAACGCCGTGCACATTGACGGGGCCGGACGAGGGTGGCGGAGTGTGTCCATGAAAAGAGCGCTCCTCCCAATTCTTGCCCTGACGCTGGTGCTTTCGGCGTGTGCCGATCGCCGCGACCGGGGTCCGCACGAGACCGACACGGATTTTCATCCGACGATCGATCTTTTGACAAAGTATGATGCCAACCACGACGGAACGATCACCCGCGCGGAAATGGAGGAAGGGCTCAAGAAGGAGTTCGACGCCGCCGACACGAACCACGACGGCAAGCTGGATCCGGACGAGGTAGCCGCGGTCAACGCGCAGCGTTGGAACGAAGACAAATCCACGGCATCGACCATCGTCGACTGGAACCAGGATGGTTTTGTCGATTTCAATGAGTTTGCAGGCACCGCGCGTTCGCTGTTCGCAGACATAGACCGCGACGGGGATGGGCAACTGACTCCGACGGAACTTCAGGATTATCGCGGTCACAAAAAGCGCTCTGGCGACGAGCAGGATCAGAACCAGCCGCGGCCTCATCGTGGTCATGGAGGTCCCGGCGGCGCCGGCGATGGCGACTAGCGCAAACGCGCCTTGACACGCCAAGGGGTGGGCCGTACATCGGCCCTCCTTCGCGGGGCACGTGCTCTGCGAGCGCCCGCGGGGGCGTAGCTCAGTTGGTTAGAGTGACGGCCTGTCACGCCGTAGGTCGCGGGTT